>JAYVUH010000127.1:0-7121 GCA_043788115.1 Burkholderiales bacterium | reverse complement strand
CCGACAATCGAATGACCTGAACGCGCAGCCGCTCGAATATCACACTCATGAGCATCAGCGCAAACTCAGGCTGCTCGGCGAGCCCTTTTTGCGCCTCGGCGCCGTCCAGCGAGTAGCAGGTAATGTCAGATGAGGCGGTTGCCGTCGCGGTCCGTCGGGCCGGTGTATCGAGGTCTGGAATCTCGCTGAGCACCGCCATTTCGCCGAACACATCGCCGGCGCGTGCCGTCTCCTCCAGTGCGCCCACGGCACTCAGTGCAACCTCACCCGCCGTCAACATATACATGCGGTGGACGTTTTTCTTTGCAAATAGTGTCTGGTCGGGCCGCGCTGTCAGCACCTTGCTCACCAATTTTTTGAAGATGCTCTGATTATTCGACTGCTCGTTCTCAACGAAGACCAGGGTACCCTTGGTGAACGATTCCGACTTACCGAAACGCTTGAAAAATGCCTTCGCTTCATTTGCATCGTAGTGACCGACACCGGACTTGAACGGGATGAATGTAGAGGGATCGTCTTCCGGGGGAGTTGCGGTCATCACTAGCCTTCGGATCGTGGTGGTGTCCACCGATTTTGCGCCATTCGACAGGTGCGTGCATACAGCGACGGTGTTGATTTAAACGGAAGACACCACGCACGGCGTTCTGCGGCTAATCGGATGCCGTCCCGCCCACCATCTCGCTCGGCAAAAGCAATGTACTTTTGATCGGTCCGACCGGCACCAGCAAGACGCTGCTCTACGACACGCTTTCGCGCGCTATCAACGTACCGTTCGTCACCGCCGATGCGACCTCTCGTGCGCAGCCTGCGCGGCATCTTCGGGGAAATGATCGCTCCGGTTTTATTTGTGCTGCCTGACTGGGACGATATCAAGCGAGTGGAGATCAGCTCGTTGTTTGAGGACGCGAAACGACTTACCGCGTAGTCGAGCTAGAATTTAATCTGCGCTATTCGTGGGCAGTGGTCGCTAGTTTCAATCTTTTGATTCGGCACTGCCGCGACGGCGACTTTGCGCGAAGGAATCTCGCCGGGATTGATCGCCTTCAACGCGTCGCTAATGACGATGTGATCGAGCCCGGTGAACCCGGTACAGCCGCCGTCTTTGGTTGATAGCGGTACCTGGTGCATGGTCGGCGTGCCGTCGGAAATTTCTTGCCAGAGATAGCGCGTTGAAACCTTGCCATCCGCGCCAACTTTGTTCGGGCTGGCGGGATCTGTTCCGTCTGCACGAACTTCATTCGCCTTCGGTGCCAGCGCGAGCTCATCATCAATACGACGATTGAAGTCGCCCATCAAAATAAATCGCGGGCTTTTGGCGGAAACACGTTCAATCCAGTTTTCCAAAACTGGCACCTGACGATTGAGTACTTCACAGGCTTCATTCGCATCGGTTAGTAAACGGCCCGGGTAGCGTGGATCGCTGTTCGTGACGCTGGCGCACGCGGCCTTTAAGTGCACGTTCATAAACGTCACCGGCTGCTCGGCAATGGTCAGCGTCAACGCTAAGCCCGGGCGAACTGAGCGAAACGCCGCAGGGTCAGTCGGTGGGTCTTTAATGGCCAGTGCAGATTCGGTCGCGCATTGACCGGGCTTTGAGGTCAGCGATTTATCCCACGCGAACGCCAGCGTTTGAAAAGCCGTGTGCTTGGCGTCGCAAACATCAAACGTGTCGGCGTATCTGCCGAGTACGAGTTTGATAACAGCGGACGATCGGACCTCTTGGAATGCGATGACACGAACACCGTCAAGCGCAATGATGCCTTCAACGGTCTCGCGCAGTTTGTCGAGTTTTTCTTGGTAGGCAGCAGGAGTGCGCGTCAAATTCGGGTCGGGACGCGGTTGCCCCGGCAGCGGCGCATCTCCGCTGCGATAGGCGTTACAAGGCGCGATCAAATTCGACGCTGCAGGCCCACCCGCCGCTTTGAGTACTGACTCTTGACACTGCTTTGCGCGAGCGGTTTCCTCGGGTGTGGCGGCGGTCGCGCCGCGCACAATGCGCGCACGGGTGTCGCACCAATTCACCACCGGGCCGGCGCAAACCTCAAGGTGTTTCTTGAAGTCGTCCGGCGTTCCCGCCCACGCCACATTGAAGGCCGCGACACCGACAGCTTTGGTGGTCGCGGCTTGCGCGCTGGCCGTACCGCTGACAAGCAAAGAGATCGCAGTGAGAAACCCGCAGGTTGCTGACGTAAACGGGTTGGTGCGGATGGTTTTCATGGGGATCATTTAGAAGTTGATCCCACATTATCGCTGCTTGTTTCAGCTATTTACGCGCGCTCACTGACGGGCCGCCAATCAATCGTGCCGGCAACATCACGATCGCACGCAAGAACCCGAACACGCCCTCGACCGCAATACCAAGAATGCGGAACGGCAAGGTGAGTACCCAAACGATCGGGTAGAGCAACAGCGCAAGAAGGGCGAGCGGCCAACAAACCACGAATAGCAGTAGCCAAAGCAAGAACTTGATCATTGATTCCTCGCGTGAAAAGTGAATTGGTTCCCAGCCTGAAGATTAGGCCGAAGTCAGCGCGCGCAATAGCTGAGCCCGATGAATCGCAGACAGCGGCGACTCGGTTGCGGATCGCATGGTCCGCATCAGAGAAACCCCAGCAAGGACGGGCGTTTTCAGGCAAAACCGCTTGGAAAACCCCGCCAATTGGCGACTTTGCTTTGTACATCTCATCTACTTCCTCGGGTCGTCGTTGTAAACAACGTAGCGCAGAAACCCACTATGTGGCGTGAACTTGTCATACATACCCCGCGCGCGATAGTTGTTTTCGCTGGTGGCCCAGTAGACACGCGCCCAGCCCTTGGCCTTCATTTCGTCGAGCAGCCACTCGATCATTTGCCGGCCGACGCCGTCGGCGCGCGCATTCAGGTCGACATACAAATCTTGTAAATAGCACACCGGCTTCAAGGTGCTGGTGTTGTCATGCATGACGCAATTGGCGATGCCGATCACCGCGCCTGCTTCTGACTGCGCGACGATACCGAAGATCGATGACTTATCGTCCATCAAGCGCGCCCAGGTATAGGCCGTCACGGCGTCGTCTGGTGCCCGCTCGTAAAACAGGTTGTACCCGGTCCAGAGTTCCAACCACCGCCCATAGTCGTTGGCGGCGATGCGGCGGATGTTGATGGACATGGCGAGTGATGTCGAGGAGTGAAAACCGCATTCTAGGACAAGGTCGGTGCAAAGCTGCGCAATCCGCGCTAATCTTGCCCTCAGCAAATCCGTCCGGGAGTTCTCATGCAGTCCAAGGCCACCACCGTTGCAGACTATCTCGCCGAATTACCCGCCGATCGTCGCGCGGCGCTTGAAGCGCTACGGAAGGTCATCCTGAAGAATCTCGACCGCGACTACGAAGAAGGCATCCAGTACGGGCACATCGGCTACTACGTCCCGCACCGCGTGTTTCCGGCGGGCTACCACTGCGACCCGAAGCAGCCGCTGCCGTTTGTCGCCATCGCCTCACAAAAGAACAATATGGCGATGTACTTGATGGGCGTTTATTGCGGCTGCGGTCAAGGCGTCGAAGGCGAGACGGCGGACGCCAAGTGGTTTCGTGAATCTTGGCTGAAGACCGGCAAGAAGCTCGACATGGGAAAGGCGTGCATCCGTTTCAAAAAAATTGACGACGTGCCGCTCGATGTCGTGGGTGCGGCGATCAAGCGCATCCCGGCCAAGAAATATATCGAGACATACCAGTCTTCGGTTGGCGTGTCGAAGTCCCAAGCAAAGACCGCAACCGCTTCACCTGCCAAGGTCGCCGCGCGCCGATCCACCAAGGCGACCGCTGGCAAATAGTGGACGGCACAGAGAATCCTCGCGGGTCGAAGCACATATCCGTTACCCCCTGGCGCGATAATGCGCGCAGCCAAAACATAACTACACTCCCACAGGACATCGCAAATGATTACTTCGCTCGTTGTCACGATTGTCGGCCCTGACCGCCCGGGCTTGGTCAGTGCGATTTCAGACAAGGCGGCCGAGTTCGGCGCCAATTGGGCGGATAGTCTGATGGCCAATCTGGCCGGTCAATTCGCCGGGATATTGCTATTGCAAGTGCCCAGCCGCAACGCCGATATGCTGGTTGCGGCACTCGAATCGCTGCGCTCTGCGACGATGCACATCGCGGTCGCCCGTGGCGGCGCGCCCGCACCGGGCAAACCAACCCGCCGCATCAAACTCGAATTAATCGGACAGGATCGTCCCGGAATCATCCACAGTATTTCGAGCGAACTCGCCAAGCACGGCGTCAGTATTGAGAAGTTGCAGACACGCATCGCGAGCGGTGCAATGTCAGGCGAACAGATGTTTCACATGGACGCGGCGTTGTCCGTGCCGACGGCACTCACCGACGACAATCTGCGGACAGCCTTGGAGAGCCTCGCCAACGAGTTGATGGTGGATATTTCACTGGATGATCCGCGCGACGTTGGCTGAGACCGTCTGTTGCGGCACCAGTTGGCACGACACCCACAGGTGCAGGCGCGGCCGGCCAAGGCGCCGTTGAGCAGCCCGGCTGCTAATGTGCAGATTGCCACGTTGATGGCCTTGTTCATGCCGTACGCATTGGCGGTCGCCGCAAATTTGCGCGCCATCGATATTACACGGGCTCGGCTGGCAGACGGCGGGTGCGATAATGCACGCCTTCCACGAAACCCGACGCGCCGCTCTGCCGCTGCGCGCCATGCCATGACGCCGCTTTCCAAAGAAATCAAACGCCGCCGCACCTTCGCTATCATCTCCCACCCGGACGCCGGCAAAACCACGCTCACTGAAAAGCTACTGCTGTTCGCTGGAGCCATCCATATCGCGGGCAGCGTGAAAGCGCGCAAAGCAACGCGTCATGCCACCTCCGACTGGATGGAAATTGAAAAGCAGCGCGGCATTTCGGTGGCCTCGTCGGTGATGCAGATGGAGTATCGAGACTGCGTGGTCAATTTGCTCGACACGCCCGGCCACCAAGACTTCTCCGAAGACACCTACCGCGTGCTCACTGCTGTTGATGCCGCGTTAATGGTGATTGACGCGGCCAAGGGTGTCGAATCGCAGACCTTGCGCTTGATTGAAGTCTGCCGCGCGCGCAACACGCCGATTCTCACCTTCATCAACAAGATGGATCGTGAAGTGTTGCCCCCGCTGAAACTGATGGAAGAAGTCGAGTCGGTGTTGAAGATGGACGTGGTGCCCTTCATCTGGCCGGTTGGCATGGGCAAGAGTTTTCGCGGCGTGTTCGATTTACGACGAGACGCCATGCGCGTTTTTACCGCCGGCGAAGACCGCATGAGTGAGGACGACGAGATCCTCCCGGGCATCAACAATCCGCTCATCGCTGCGCGCTATCCAGATGAGATTGCACAGGCAAAGCACGAGATTGACCTGCTGCGCGATGCCAGCCCCACGTTCGATCGCGAGGCATTTCTGGCCGGCAAACAGTCGCCCTTGTTTTTCGGTTCGGCCGTGAATAACTTTGGTGTCCGCGAAGTGCTGGATGCGCTAGTCGATGTCGCCCCCGCGCCCGCGCCGCGCGCCGCACTCGAGCGCGTCGTCGAGCCGGACGAAACCACCTTCGCCGGCGTGGTGTTCAAGATTCAGGCCAACATGGACCCGGCGCACCGCGACCGCATCGCGTTCGTACGCGTGTGTTCAGGCCACTTTACGCGCGGCATGAAGCTGCGCGTCTCACGCACTGGCAAGGACATTCGCCCCGGCACCGTCGTGTCGTTTCTCTCGCAGCGCCGCGATCTGCTCGAAGAAGCCTTCGCCGGCGACATCATCGGTATTCCCAATCACGGCACGCTGCATTTGGGCGATACGCTGACCGAAAAGGAAGCATTGCAATTCACCGGCCTACCCTACTTCGCACCCGAAATTTTTCAAGCGGTCGAGATCAAGGATCCCATCAAGGCCAAACAACTTCGCACTGGCCTGCAGCAACTCGGCGAAGAGGGTGCGATTCAAGTATTCCGCCCGATTGCCGGCGGCAGCCTTTTACTCGGCGCAGTCGGCACGCTGCAATTTGAAGTCGTGCTGCATCGCCTGAAGTCGGAGTACAACGTCGATGCGCGTCTTGAGCCGTCACGCTACAAGCTGGCGCGTTGGATCACCTGTGACGATTCGGTCATGCTGCGTAAGTTCATCGACGCCAACGCACACCGCGTCGCACACGATGTGGTCGAGGCACCGGCGTTTCTGGCCACCCACTCATCCGAACTTGAGATCGCCTCGGAGCGCTACCCGAAGGTGAAGTTTCACGCCATGCGCGAGCATGCGGGGCAACACTTCGCCGCACAGATGTAGCCGTCGCACGGCTTACCCAGCAGCTGGAGCACTACACAACGAAGCGGTAGATGGCCAAGTAGTGAATCACACTGCCGCCCAACACGAATAGATGCCAGATGCCGTGCCAGTGTTTGAATTTCTCGTCATAGAAATAAAACACCGTGCCAACGGTATAGACCAGGCCGCCGGCGACGATCCACATAAAGCCTGACCACGATAGCGCATCGATCAACGGCACCACGCCGATTACCGCCACCCAACCCATCCCCAAATACAAGTAGAGGGACAGCATGCGTTTCTTGCCCGCCAGCGTGAGCTCCTGGACGATGCCAAAGATCGCCAACCCCCAGATCACGCCGAACAGTGACCAACCCCAACCGCCGCCAAGTGTGACCAACGTAAACGGCGTGTAGGTGCCGGCGATCAAGAGATAAATAGCGGCGTGGTCGAGCTTGCGAAAAACGTCCTTCGCGCGACCGCGCGTGGAGTGATAGAGCGTCGAGCTACCGTATAGCAAGACGAGTGTGGTGCCGTAGATGGCAAAGCTGACGACTTTCCACGCATCACCCTGCGATGCACCCAGCACGATGAGCACCACGGCACCGGCGACGGCGAGCAGCGCGCCAGCCAGATGGCTGTAACCGTTGAATCGTTCACCGTGATACATCTAAACCCCTATCGTTTTGTCTGGTCTCGGTAGCTGACTGAGCATACACGAGCCAAGTTAACGCTAGATGACGACGTTGGTTCACTAGCAGTTTGTTGAAATTCGTAATGCCGGAACCGAGTGAACTCATTGCGTGCTATTTCCCCCTTTGGAAAAGGGGGA
>JAYVUH010000126.1:0-2365 GCA_043788115.1 Burkholderiales bacterium | reverse complement strand
CATTTGAGAGCCGATGACTATCGGCCGGTTCAATTTCGGTTCGTCATCACAACCCGCCGACACGGATGCCTGGCGTGTCGCTCAAGCGAGAAAGCCGGCGGCAGCATAAAATCCACCGCCTGGAGTACAAAAGCCGGAGAAGTGCGGTAATGGGAAATTCGACAAGTGAATTCGCCCTGGCGCCACGGAGGTCCGAAGCGATGAATGGCAGGAACGAATCTGGCGCCGTAGAACCCGTGCAACTCGGCGCCGACGAGGGTGTGTTCGAACTGGCCGGATCTCCACCAGCCTGGATTTCGGTGTTTACATGCCCCATGCTGAAGTGCCAATGTCGAATGGCCCTGGTGCTCGCCTCCGATGACGGGCCGGAAAAGCTGCGTGAGCGCGCCACCGCCGTGCGCGATGCCTGGAATTCCGGCGCCGACTATCGCAAAGCAGCCGAGGCGATTGACGACCTCACGACTTTTCATCTTGATTTCTACACGACCGAGGTTTATGCATCCTCCGGCGACCGCCCGCTTGATGTACAGGCGCACCCGCACATCGCGGATGTTGTGAAACGGATCGACGGTGACCTGCTCGATTCGATCGGGCGCCATTGGTTTCGCGGCAAAGGTTGGCCGGATCCCCTGCAACGCGTGCTCGATGCCGCCGCGACAGAGCTGATTGGGTGGCAAGCGGGCGACATGGTGGCGTGGAATGAAATTTGCGATGTTCGCCAGGATCTCTATGTGCTCGATGGCCGCGTCTACGAAGCCAGCGAAATGTATTGCCCGGTGCCTGGCTGCGATTGCGGAGAAGTATTCATCGGGTTCGAAGTGCGAAACACCCGCGGGGCGCCGTCCCCCGGCCATGTGGTCGTGCAGCAATCGGGGGCGACCGAGGTCATTCCGATCAAGAAAGGTCGCGACCGGCTGGAGCGACTTTGGGACGCGTTCCGCCAACGGCATCCAAATCACCTCGCACGCTTCGCGCGCCGGTACCCGATCATGAAGACCGTCGGCGAACGGAACTTGAATCTGCCTGTCTCGGTCGCACCCAAGATAGGCCGCAACGAAGCCTGTCCCTGCGGGTCGGGCAAGAAATACAAGCGGTGCTGCGGGGCGAGCTGAGGTAGCGGACGCGCCGGGCACGACACCCGCGCCACATGTGCGGACGATCCCTACATCGCCGCAGAAACCCGCGCCCCGACGTGAAGGGCAAGTCTCAGCGTTGACGTCAGCCTATCCCGACAATGCAGGCTGAGGTGGCTGACCTTGGAAGGTGAGGGCCGAGCGCCAAGCTCGGCGCGCTCGAAACCCAGAAAAACCGGCTGATGAACCAGGCGCCGTTCTTCGCGGTCAGGCACTGAGGAGCGATCGATACGGCGCCGTCCTGCAATCTTGCAAGCGGCCCTGGCTCAAACCCAGTTTTCGATCTTCAGGCCCGGTACTTGTGAAAAGTGCCGGGTATTGTTGGTCACCAATGTTGCGTCGCGCGCCAATGCATGTGCGGCGATCATCAGATCGAGATTGCCGATCGGCTTGCCCTTCGCCTCGATCGCGGCACGCGCTCGGCCGTACGCAAATGCAGCGTCATCGTCCCACGGCGCTACCGTGAAAAGGCCAAGCCAGGCTTCAATGGTCGCTTGCAATTTGCGCGATTTGATCCGCTCGGCGCCGTATCGCAGTTCCGCCGCGACGACGGAGGAAAGTTCGATTTGAGCGCGCGGAACAACATCAAGTCGACCAAGTACCTGCGCGGGATGTTCGCGAAGAATGTAACTCCACGTATCGGTATCGAGCATCCACATGGCGCAACGAAAATCGCAGGCGCCGGCGCTAGAACAGCTTTCGAACCTGCGGCGGCGCGTCCTTCCGGTGCTTGAGATACCCCTTCGCCGCCGGCTCGTGCGCGGCAAAAAATGACCGCATCGCCTCACCCGCCGATTCCGCTTTTTCGCGCAGCACTACCGCACCGCCGCGCCGCTCAATCAGAACTTCACTGCCCTTGAATCGATAGGCCGCAGGGAGACGAACCGCCTGGCTGCGGCCATTCATGAAAACGCGGGCGGTATCGGACATGACTAAGCCTTAGTCGTTTGGTATATACCAATAGTATACAGCAGCGTGCTTGTCAAAGGAGGGACAGAAATTTCAATGCCACTTTGGAAGTATCTCGTCCGTTCCTGGCCGTGTCGATCGTGAAACTCGTGTTAAAGGCGCCTGATTGCCCCGTAAAACCGGCCCCGGCTTCACGCTTTCATAGACCAGATGCTCGGGATCGATTTCACGCAGGCGTTCCAGCGCAAACGCCGAACGGGCGCAGTCGCGCAGCAGACGCTCCAACCCATCGCGCTTCGAGACCGTCGGTTCAAAAACGCGGG
>JAYVUH010000125.1:0-3543 GCA_043788115.1 Burkholderiales bacterium | reverse complement strand
TGTGCCGGTTGACCCGGTGCAGGAACGACCATGGCGAAGGCGGGACAGCGTAAGTGCGTGTGTTGCAAGGGTTTATTCGATCCTGACCCCCGCAACATCCATCGCCAGAGGTACTGCTCCAACACCGATTGCTGCCGTGCCAGCAAGCACGCCAGCCAGTCCGCAT
The DNA here is from genome assembly GCA_043788115.1 of Burkholderiales bacterium. Taxonomy (GTDB): domain Bacteria; phylum Pseudomonadota; class Gammaproteobacteria; order Burkholderiales; family Usitatibacteraceae; genus UKL13-2. The sequence continues at coordinate 3,377 of JAYVUH010000125.1, read as the reverse complement.
GGCTGACCAAACCCCAGAACATCGACTACTTTCGTGACCCCGTGCACGTGGCGCGGGTACAGGCCTGGCGGGCAGCCCACCCCGGCTACAGCCGAGCCAAACCCGCCAAGTCAGGCAATACCCCTGGCGCCGCCCCGGCGTTACAAGAGCCCTTGTTCCCGCAAGTGATTGATTCCATTGAAGAAACACCCATTCGTACCGAGATACCTGAATCCGTCGGTTTTGCAGCGTTACAAGATCTCTTAAATGCCCCAACGCCAGTGCTGGCGGGGCTGATCGCCCATTTGTTCGATCTCACGTTACAAGAGGACATAGCCACAACCACCCGCCGACTTGTACAAATGGGGCACGACTTGATTGACCGGAGCCGCCATGAGAACCACCAAACAACTGCTGCGCCCTGAACGGCTGCGGCTAATGCCAGAACAATTTAGCTGGGTTGACCAGGCCCTAGTGCAATGGGGCCTGATTGATCGATGCGATGCACGCGCCGCAGCGCTGTACCTGTTTTTAGTAACGGTTTCCGACGCAAAAGGCTTGAGCTACTACGGCGCGGCCACGCTGGCCAAACGATTGCACTTGAGCGAGTCCGAGCTTGTTGCTGCCAGAGCCCAACTGATGGAGCTTGACCTCATCGCCTACCAGTCGCCGCTGTACCAGGTGCTGTCACTGCATGAGGGTGCCCCCTATAAACCGCCCTGCAGGCCAGCGGGCATGGGTACGCCACCACCACGCCATGCAAGCGCGGCCCCGCTCAGTCTGGCCCAACTCATCAACATGGAGCGCAGCCGTGCTCGACTATGAAACCTTCTGCCAAATCAAGGACCACCTGGGGCGCCAGCACCTGAACGTGGCGCAAACCGCGCGTGCGCTTGGGCTGGATATTCGCACCATTACCAAATGGGCCGATGTCGAGCAGTTCCACCCCCGTTCTGCTGGCGTGCAGCGGGTGAGCAAACTCGACGCCTACAAGGGCCAGATCGTGCGCTGGCTCGATGCCCATCCGTACAGTGCCCAACAGATTTATCAGCGCCTGTGTGAGAGCGGCTACTCGGGCGGCAAGACCATTGTCAAAGACTATGTGCACAGAATCCGACCGCGTGCGCCCGCAGCGTTTCTCAAACTCGACTTCGCACCCGGCGAAGCCGCCCAGGTCGATTGGGGAGAATTCGGCACCATTGCCGTGGGCGCGACGCGCAGGCGTTTGAGTTTCTTTTTGATGGTGCTGTGCCACAGCCGACGCATGTACCTCGAATTCACCGTCTCCCAAACCATGGAGTTCTTTCTGCAGTGCCACGAGAACGCGTTTGCGGCCTTTGGCGGTGTGACCCAACGCGTCATGGTCGACAACCTCAAGTCGGCGGTGTTGCAGCGCCTGGTCGGTCAGGCCCCGGTGTTCAACCCGAAGTACCTGGACTTCTCGCGCCACTGGGGCTTTGAGATCACTGCGTGCAATGTGAGATCGGGCAACGAGAAGGGCCGGGTCGAGAACGGCGTGGGCTATGTCAAGAAGAACTTTCTTGCCGGTCTGGAGTTGTCTGACTTCAGTGCCATGCAGCCAGCTGCCCAATTGTGGGTGGACACGGTGGCTGATGTGCGTACGCACGAGTCCACCCACCAACGCCCCATCGATCGATTCGAGGAAGAACGCTCGAAGTTGCGCCATCTCAATGCGGCCGGCTTTGATCTGGCGCGGATCACCACGGTGCGTGCCTCCAAGCAGTTTCGAGTCGCGCTGGACTCCAACCACTACTCAGTGCCAGCGCGATGCGCGGGAATCCTGCTGACGCTCAAGGCCTATGCCGATCGGGTGTGCGTCTATGAGGGCGACCAACTGGTGGCGCGCCACAAACGCAGCATGGAGCGCCACCAGGATATTGAGGACCCCGAGCACGCACAGGTACTTGTGGCGCAGCGCAAAACGGCGCGCGAACAGCGTTTGCTGGTGCAGTTTCTGGCGATCTCGCCGCGCGCGCAGGCCTACCTCGAAGGGCTGGAGCTCAAGCGTATCAATGCACGTGAGCACATGCGCAAGATTGTGGCGCTGGCCGAGATGCACGGCAAAGAAGCGGTTTGCAGGGCCTTGGATGACGGGTTGGAACTGCAGGCCTTCAGCTCGGAGTACATCGCCAATATCCTGGCCGCGCGCAGGCGTATCGGCCCCGAGCCCGCTGCCCTGCAGCTAACACGGCGCATGGATCTGCTGGATTTGGAGATGCCCGAGCCCGACCTGTCCATTTACGACCGAGACCTTGGAGACGATTGATGTCAGCACAACCAAAGAAACAGACCCAGACCCAGACCCAACCCCACGCACAGTCCACGACCGATGCGGATGCCTTGCGCGCGCACATGGCATCCCTCAAGCTGCCGTTCATGCTGGAGAATCATCAGGCGTTCGCGCACAGTGCCGCCGACAAACAACTCTCTCATCTGGACTACCTCTCGGAGTTGATCCGTGGCGAGGCAGCGGCGCGTGATGACAGGCGGGTGCAGCGATGTATCAATCAAGCCAGGTTTCCGGTGCTCAAGACGCAGGACCAGTTTGACTGGAACTGGCCCACCAAGATTAACCGCATGCTCATTGCGAATCTGTTTCACCTGGACTTTGTGAAACAGAAAGCCAATGTGGTGTTTATCGCGGGCACCGGGCTGGGCAAAAGCCATCTCATGACGGCATTGGGCCATGCGGCATGCCAGCGGGGGCACTCGGTGCTATTTACTGGCGCCATTGAGATCATCAACACACTGGCCGACGCACAGGCCAGTGGCAGCGTCAAGCGTGTCATGCACCACTACATCAAGCCTGAGGTGCTGTGTATTGATGAGTTGGGCTATTTGCCCATCGACAAGTTCGGGGCCGATTGCCTGTTCCAGATTCTGAGTCACCGCTATGAGCGCGGGGCTACTTTGATCACAACCAACCGTGTGTACAAGCAGTGGGCAGGCATCTTTAACAACGACGCTGTCCTGACCTCAGCACTGCTCGATCGCCTGCTTCACCACGCTGAGACGGTAACCATCACCGGCAAGAGTTACCGCTCGAAGGATCAGGTCGAAATTTGATGTACGGCTGCGCGCATCACAAAAGTGCCCGCAAACGCGGTACAACCGCCGAAAAACCCTGCGCAATTTCAAACCGGCCAAATTCGTACATGTTGGCGCCGGCGGCCACACCATCCACAGCCCCTTGCGTTTGCTGGCTGTGATCTTGTCCCGGATGCGCTCTCCGGTGACTTCGCGTTCGAACTGCGCGAAGGACAGAAGCACGTTGAGCATCAGCCGACCCATCGACGTGGTGGTGTTGAACTGCTGCGTGACCGACACAAACGACACGCCCTGGCGTTCGAACACCTCGACCATCTTGGAGAAGTCGG
>JAYVUH010000124.1:0-5550 GCA_043788115.1 Burkholderiales bacterium | reverse complement strand
AGGTAGATATCGAACGGGGTGTCGGCTTCACTGATTTGCTCGCCTCGACGTTTATCTCCGATATGTCAACCCTGCGCCTGCCGCGCGGGTTGGCGCTGGCAGCTGTCGATATGCTGCCCTTTGCGCGGCGCGCGCTAGCGAGCCGAATGCTATTCGGTGCGAAATCATGATCCGCATGGCCGTGATTGGCGCGGGACCGGTGGGTTGTGCGTTCGCGCTCGCGGCGAGACGCGCGCTGCCTGGCGCGGAGATAATCCTCATCGAGCGCAGTCCGGCACCCTCATCTGATCGCGAGGGGTTGCCAATGCAGACGCCGCCCGCGTCAGCCGAGTCGTTTGATCGTCGCGTCTATGCGTTATCGCCGCAGTCGATTGCATTGTTTGACAGACTTGGCGTCTGGCAAGCCATTGCGCCGGATCGACTCACGCCGGTCGATGAAATGCACGTATCAAGTGATGCAGAGACTGTGGCCGGAACACTGCCGCAGATCGATTTTTCGCATGGCGCGCCGCTTGCCCATATCGTCGAGCACAAGGCATTGATGGCGTCGTTGTACGAGGCGCTGGTAGGGTCCGGCATCAGGACGCTGTTTGGCACCGCCGTGACGTCGATGTCAACGCTGGGGGGCAGGCGTTCGCTGGCGTTGGTCGACGTTACGCAGGCGAATGTAGAGATGCCCGAGTTTGACTTGGTGGTGGCCGCAGACGGCAGGCAGTCGCATATCCGGACCTTGGCTGGCATTGATGTCACGTCGAAGGATTACGCCAGCGTTGGCATTGTTGCCAACTTCGCCTGCGAACGGCCGCACGGCAATATCGCGCGCCAATGGTTCACGCCGGATGGTGTGTTGGCCTATCTGCCGCTGCCATGCAATCAGATTTCCATCGTCTGGTCGGTCACCCGAGCATTTGCCGAAACGCTGCCCGCGTATGACGAAGCGGCTTTCGCAAGCGCGGTGGCAAGAGCTGGACACCTGAGTCTCGGCCAGCTGAGAGCAACCTCGGCAGTCGATGCAATTCCGCTTAAGCGCATCACCGCCAAGCAATGGGTTCTGCCGGGCTTGGCGCTAGTCGGCGACGCCGCCCACGCCATTCATCCGCTGGCCGGACAGGGTGTGAATCTGGGTTTCGGTGATGTACGTACGTTGGTCGACGTCATTCGCAATCGCCCGTCGTTGGCGAGCGTGGGGGATCTGGCCACCCTGCGGCGCTACGCGCGTGCGCAGGCCGGGGCGACCGCTGCCATGGGCGAGACGACCGATTGTCTGCACACCCTTTTCTCGAGGAACGATAGCGTGTCAAAGTGGGTCAGACGGTCTGGGTTTGAATGGTTCGAACGGTCGGGGTTGGTGAAACGAATGGTCACCAGCTATGCGTTGCGGTCATGAATCCCACGCCGCAGCATGCCTACCGCCCCGTGCTTCCATTACCGACGCGACAATACATACTTAATCAGAGAGTTGATCTAATGAGAAAAATCATCATCGCCCTTGCAGCCACCTTGTTTGCGGTCTCGTGCGGCGTTCAAGCGAACCCAGACGACATCAAGAAAGAGCTCGCGAAGAGGTTTCCCGACCTCAAAACCGAGCGCATCACCAAGACAACATACGGCGGGCTGTTCGAAGTGTTTACCGGCACCGAGATCTTCTATACGGACGACAAGGGCAGCTTCGTAGTGACCGGCAATTTGATCGACACGAGTACCCGCGCCAACATTACTGAAGCGCGTATCGGCAAACTCACCGCGATCAAGTTTGACGATTTGCCGTTCGCCAACGCCATCAAGATTGTGCGCGGAGACGGCTCGCGTCGCATCGCGATTTTCGAGGATCCGCTGTGCGGTTTTTGCAAGAAGTTCGAGGCGGAAATCGCCACACTGAACAACGTGACCGCGTACATGTTCTTGTATCCAATATTGGCGCAGGACTCACACGTGAAATCGAAGGCGATCTGGTGCTCGAATGACAAAATCGCCGCCTGGCAGGACTGGATGCTGCGTGACAAGCCGCCAGTTTCTCCCGCCCCGGAGGCCTGTGCAACGCCGTTGGAGCAGAATGTCGCACTCGGCCAGAAAATGCGCGTCAATGGCACGCCGGTGACATTCTTCGAGGACGGCGAACGCATTACCGGTGCACTGCCCTTAGCGAGTTTTGAGGCGAAATTGGCCAGCATGGTGCCCCTTAGGAAAGCGCTGGAGTCGGCGGCGAAGAAGTAGCGTAACGGTCGACGAGCGAGAAAGGCTAGCCTGGATATTCCATGGGGGCGCGTTTGAGAGTGGGTTGATGGGCGTGTGATTTTTCACTCGAATGAAGAAGGAATGTCGAGACATTCCGACTGAAGAGAGAGGAAAAGCGCATGTCCAGCGACCCGCTATCGAACGTGCAGGCCGAACAACAGCGCATAGTACAAATTGGAATTGAGGTAAACGGGGGGTGTCATTCGAAAATCGCTCAGAAAACGGGCCGACCCATGAAATATCCAGGCTAGGGTCGACCGGCTGCGCCAAGCGCACCCGATTCGCGAATGAAATTACATCAGCCGTGTGGCTGGCTACGGCAGCTTGACGGGCGCTGGCTTGAGTTCACTGGTGCCAGCCGCTTTGACGACGTCAGGATCGTAGCCATTGGGTAGCAGTACCCATTTTTCACCGCGCTGTTTCATGCGACCCGCGATCGCTCCCGCATCGTCGCCAAAGCCCCAAAAAAAATCGACCCGCACGGCACCAGCGATGGCGCCACCCGTATCTTGTGCGACGACGAGGCGATTCAAGGGTTGGTTTGTGCCCGGAAACGTGGTCGATAGAAACACGGGCACCCCAAGCGGTATCACCCGCGGATCGACGGCAATCGAGCGCTCTGCGGTGAGTGGCACGCCGAGTGTGCCGATCGGCCCGCTACCACCGCTGTCGATTTCCTTGAAAAACACATAGCTTGGATTCGCATTCATGAACTGCTGGAGTTTGCGCGGGTTGCGCTCAGCCCAAGCTTTGATGCCCTGCATCGACGCGCGTTCGGGTTTGAGTTCGCCACGTCGAATTAGCACTCCGCCGAGGGACCTGAATGGATGTCCATTCTGCTCCGCATAGCCTAGCCGAATGCGTGAGCCATCGGGCAGCTGAATCTGGCCTGAGCCTTGAATCTGTAGAAAGAACAGCTCGACGGCGTTGTCTACCCAGACGATCTCGAGTCCTTTTAGGGGTGCTTTTGCCGAGTCTATTTCCGCCCGGTCATAGTACGGCACGAGCTTGTTGTCGACGATGCGACCGCGCAATCGCCTGAACTTCAGGTCGGCGTAAACAGCCGCTAAATCTACTGTCACGAGGTCTTGTGGCTGCGCGTAAATCGGATGCTTGAACACTGCGGTGCGTGTGCGAGATCCGCGCAGCAGCGGCTCGTAGTATCCCGTCACAACGCCGTTCTCGGAGCCGTCAGAATTGAATACCTTGAACGGCTGAAAGTTGTCCCGAAAGAAACTCGCCGCAGTCGGCCTTGTGAACTTTGACGCGAGCAGTGTTGATGCCCGCCCACAAACGTCCTGCCACTCAGGGCGAGTGCGCAGTACGTGACACCCCTGGGCAAACGCTGTCAGCGCATCGGTCGTGTCGTCGGCGCTCCAGTCACGCAGACCGTCCCATGACGCACGCTCCAGCCGACCTCGGGGCAACTCGGCGCTGGCGACCGACACGGAAGTGTCGATGAAAGGTGGTTCATCCGGTACCGCCGGGCATGCCGCACACGGTACGCAAAGCGCGGCCGATGGCGCCGCACAAACCGGTGCCGCAGCGGTCGGCGTGGGCGACGCGAGCGACGTGGCTGGAGGAAGGTTGGGCGCGCCGGCGCAGCCGAACAACACCAGCAATGACGCGGCGACCAGCACACGGCGGTAGGGTGATGTTGACGCGCGTGTCAAAATGAAATCGCGGTATGGGTGTTTGGTCATTTTTTGCAGCACACGCTGAGTATAGGAGAAGGCCGCTGCCGTCCGTGCAGAAGTGCGGCAAGGACATAAGCGGAGGGCCAACGAGGCGAAGATTTTCGCCCGGATCATGGTCTCAGCAACACAAAAGGATAGCGGCGATGGGATGGGTGTTGTTTGAAGTAATGCTGGCGCTCGGCGTTGCAATTTTCATCGTTTGGTGGACCTTGCCCAAAAAGCGGAAAGCCGCGAAGGTCGCGGCCGCAGATAAAACCGCTGCGGGCAGTGTAGAGACTGCACAGATCGGCGAACGCGCTGATAAAGATCAATGAGACGGGGCTGGATGGGATGCCCTAATGCAGAATGCGGGGGACCGACAACGAAAATTCAGGCACCAAGGCGTCAAAGCGCGCGCCGTCAGTCGCTTGCATTTGGTAGGTGCCGCGCATGGTGCCCACGCTGGTCTCGAGCGACGAACCTGAAGTGTACTCGAATGATTCGCCCGGCTTGAGTTCCGGCTGCTCGCCAACCACACCGACGCCGCGAATTTCCTGTACCTTGCCGTCCGCGTCGGTGATGATCCAATGACGCGAAATCAGTTTCGCCGCAACGCTTCCGACGTTGGTGATTTTGATGGTGTAGGCGAACACGAACTGGTCGTTTTCCTCATCCGATTGATCGGGCACGTAGAAGGCATTCGCAGAGACTTTGATGTCATATTGTTTAGGGTCGGCCATCGCGAGATGCTATCACGGCGAAGCAGGCCAACTTACGCGTAAAATTTGCAAATGACCTACCGAATCGCCCCCTCTATTTTGTCCGCGGACTTCGCCAAATTGGGTGAAGAAGTCAGCAGTGTAATTGCGGCCGGTGCCGACGTGATTCACTTCGATGTGATGGACAATCATTACGTACCGAACCTGACGATCGGTCCGCTGGTTTGCGAAGCTGTTCGACCGCATGCCAAACGCGCGGACGACAGTCGCGTGCCGATTGATGTGCATCTAATGGTCAAACCGGTCGATCGCATCATTCCGGATTTCGCCAAGGCCGGCGCGGACATTATTTCGTTTCATCCGGAAGCGAGCGAGCATATCGACCGCAGCTTGTCGCTGATTCGCGAGTGTGGCTGCAAGGCGGGTCTGGTGTTCAACCCGGCGACGTCGCTCTCCTATCTGGATCATGTGATGGACAAAGTTGATCTGATTTTGATCATGAGTGTGAATCCGGGCTTTGGCGGGCAAAAATTCATCGCGGCGGCGTTGGATAAGTTGCGCGAAGCGAAGTCACGTATTACCCGTAGCGGCCGTGAGATATGGCTGGAAGTTGATGGCGGCGTCAAGACGGACAATATTGCGAGTATCGCGGCGGCGGGCGCGGATACGTTCGTCGCCGGGTCGGCAATTTTCAACTCAGGCGACTACGTCAAGACCATCGCGGCGATGCGGGCGGAACTTGCCAAGCGCGGCTGACCCCGCGTTGTGTGGACCGGCCAAAACTTGAGCTGCCGCTGTCAGCATCGACATCGTTAGGGAACCTCTGATTAAGTCCATTTCGTCGTCATACGTTGTTGCTCGCATAAAAATATCTCCTTACATATCAAACATATGCGGCGTCAATATTTTTATGTTCGCGC
>JAYVUH010000123.1:0-4193 GCA_043788115.1 Burkholderiales bacterium | reverse complement strand
GCGAAACGGCTGTCCGAAACCACGTACGACGCGATGTGGCGTGGTATTCAAAAGGTCAAACCGGGTGCGACGATCGGTGATATCGGCAACGCCATTCAGGTGCTCGCCGAGGGCAATGGATTTTCCGTGGTCCGCGAGTTTTGCGGCCACGGCATTGGGCGCAAGTTCCACGAGGACCCGCAGATTCTTCACTACGGCAAGCCCGGCCAAGGTATGACACTCAAAGCCGGCATGATTTTCACCGTTGAACCCATGATCAACGCCGGCAAGAAGGACATACGCATGCTCGGCGACGGTTGGACCGTCGTCACTGCCGACCATAGTCTCTCGGCCCAGTGGGAACACACTGTACTCGTAACGGAGGATGGTTTTGAAGTGTTAACGCTGTCGGCCGGATCGCCGCCCCCACCCGTGACCGCCACGGCCGCTGCACACGCCTGACGTCTTTCGTACTGGCGTATGGTCGATCCCCGTACCCGTATCGCGTACATCAAGCCGATTCGTGATTGGCTGCAAAGCGAACGCACCAAACTCGAACAGCAGTACCTGCGGCGCTCGCAGCCAGACCGCAACATGCGGCAACACGCTGGACTCGTGGATGAGGTCATTGCCCGCATTGCTGAAGACGTCGGGCTGCCGCCAACGATTGCGCTGGTCGCCGTAGGTGGGTATGGTCGCGGATTCTTGTTTCCGTCTTCTGACGTCGACATCTTGGTTCTCACACCGGACGACACGCCAACCGCGCCTGCCACCGAAGCGGCCTCCACGCTCGAAGCCTTTGTGAGTCTGTTATGGGATGTTGGGCTTGAACCGGGCATCTCGGTTCGCTCGATGACCGAGTGCCTCAACGAAGCCGCGAAAGACATCACTGTTGACACCAGCATGCTGGAGGCCCGCTGGCTTTGGGGAGACCGCGCGCTGGTCACCCGGCTGACCGAACGGTTATCTTCTGCGCGTTCACTACCGGCCTTTCTTGCCGCAAAGCTCGACGAGCAACGCCGCAGGCACGCGCGTCACAATGACATTGCGCTCAACCTTGAGCCAAATATCAAAGAGAGTCCCGGCGGGTTGCGAGATCTGCAAACGGTACTCTGGATTGCGCGTGCCGCGAATATCGGCGGCGACACACTTGCGGACTGGTCCGCCCTCGCCAAAGCGGGCCTGATCACCGGCGATGAGGCGAAGCTCATCGCCAAACACCGGCGAGTATTGATCGACTTGCGGATCCGCCTACACTATTTGGCGGGGCGCCGTGAGGACCGTCTGGTGTTCGACCACCAAACCGTTCTGGCCGAACAACTGAGGCTCAAGCCGACACGGGTCAAGCGCCCGTCGGAAGTGTTGATGCGCCGCTATTACCTGTCAGCCAAGATCATCTGGCAGCTAAACTCGATTTTGCTCGCCAACCTTAGTGAGCGCATTCTGCGCAAGAAACGTGATGTCGTGCGTGCGCTTGGCGCAGACTTCGAACTGGTCAACGGCAACATTGCCGCGATTGATGTTTCGATCTTTCAACGCGATCCACGCTCGATCTTCCAAGCGTTTTTGGCGCTGCAACGAACACCAGAAGCAGAATTTTTTGCCGCGGAAACGCTGCGCGCGATCTGGCGTGAAGTCCCCAACATTGGCCCGGCCTTTCGCGACGACCGCGAGATCAACGAGCTGTTTCTAGAAATTCTCAGAAGCGAACGCCTGACATTCACGCTACGTCGCCTCAGCCGCTACGGTATTCTTGGCCGCTACCTACCGGCATTCGGCCGCATTGTCGGGCAGATGCAACACGACCTGTTTCACGTTTACACCGTCGACGAACACATCCTCATGGTGTTGCGCAATATGCGTCGGCTGGTATTGCCTCGGTTCGCCAGCGAGTTCCCGTTCTGTCACGAGCTGGCATCGGCATTTAATGACAAGCATCTGCTCTATCTAGGGTGTCTCTTCCACGATATTGCCAAAGGCCGCGGTGGAGATCATTCGGCGTTAGGAATGCGCGATGCGCTGCGATTCTGCCGACAGCTCGGCCTCTCCCCGGCAGATGGCGACTTCGTCGCTTGGCTGGTTGAGACCCATCTAATGATGTCGGCAACGGCGCAAAAGCAGGACCTGTCCGACCCCGAAGTGATCTCGCAGTTTGCCGTCAAAGTGGGCAATGAGCGGCGTCTGACTGCCTTGTACTTATTGACAGTGGCCGATATCCGCGGAACCAGCCCACACGTCTGGAATGGGTGGAAGGCGAAACTACTCGATGAGTTATTCAGATCAACGCGCCGACTATTGCGCGGCGACAGCGCAGTGAACCCGCATTGGCTTGAGTTCAAACGCCGTGATGCGCTGGAACGAATGGACAGCAGCGAACCACCACCGCTCTGGTCGCACGTTAATGAACGGTACTTCCAGCGCTTTGACGTGAACGATCTGATATGGCATGCCACCGCCATCGACGGCGATATCGCCCCGCAGCAACCCCGCATCTTCGTGCGTGAAGACGCCGAGGCATCCTTGTACGAAGTGCTGGTCATGACCCGGGATGAAGCGGGCGTTTTTGCACGGATGACCAACGCGTTCGAGCGCATGCAATTCGACATTTTGTCCGCGAGAATCTATACAACGACGCATGGCTATGCGATTGACAGCTTTTTGGTGCTGCCAAAGTCCCGCATACGAGGCGAGCGCGGCGGCATCGAGGCCATCATCGAGCGCAATCTCACGGTTGCATTACTTTCCGCAGACATTCCCGAACCGACGCGCGCGCGTTCCGCACGACAGGCCAAACACTTTCCACTCAAGCCGGAAATTACCCTGCGTACTGCCCGCGTCAAGCCGTACTTTGAACTCGGCATTACCTGTGCCGACAAGCCCGGCCTATTGTCGGCGATCGCACGTACGCTTTATGAGGCAAACATAAATTTGCACGATGCCCGCATCACGACGCTCGGCAGTCGGGCCGAAGACGTGTTCATCGTCGAACACGTGCGACTAGGCGAGACCGTGTTTGTGGACACGCTCAAACAGGCGTTGGCGGAAAACGTTGTGTGAATTAGCGCCGGCGAACTATCCCATCGCCTTACCGTCGTTGAGTTTCAGCCAGCCATAGATCACCCGGTACAGATACCAGATAAACACTGCGGCGGGCAGCACCCACAGGACGAACATGCCGAATCCCAGCGTCAGTAGTCCGAGAATCCAGAACACCCCCCAGGCAATGATCGCCCAGAGGATCCCGTACCAGAAGGTGCGTGACAGCCAGCCATAGTGCGTATCCAGATAGGTGCCGCGCACATCGCCGTGCTTAGCCGCGCCGATAATCATCGCCACGATGGCGAGCGTCCAGAACGTGAAGGGTGCTAGGCCGTGGAGTGCATACAACAGGTGTACGGTGTTTTTTTCAGAGGCAAGGTCACGCTCGGCCAATGCGGGGACGGGCGCGGCTACGGGGACGCTAGGGTCACTCATGGTCAACTCCTTCGATGTCAGTCGTCGTCGTACGGGGCCAGTTCTGGAAACAATACCGCGGTGAAGCCGAACTGGGACATGTCCTGCATGCGCATCGGATATAAAATGCCGTCGAGGTGGTCACACTCGTGTTGAACCACACGTGCATGAAAACCCTCAACCGTACGATCAATCTCGTTTCCGTGTTCGTCAAAGCCGGTATAGCGAATTGCGTTGTATCTCGGCACCGCCCCACGCATTCCGGGAACCGACAAGCACCCTTCCCAACCATCTTCCTGCGCGTCTGAAAGCGGGGTGATGGTCGGGTTTATCAGCACGGTAAACGGCACAACCACATCTGGATAGCGCGGGTTTTCTCTGACCTCAAAAATTACGACGCGTAAGTTTTCACCGATCTGCGGCGCGGCGAGTCCTGCGCCATGCGCAGCCACCATGGTCTCCCGCATGTCCGCCAGCAACGCGTCAAGTTCGGGCGAATGGAACATCGCGCGCGGCAGCGCCACGGAAATCGCCATTAGCGATGGTGAGCCCATTTTCAGAATCGGTCGGACAGGCATGGCGATCTCAGCGATAAAAGCGTCAGAGAAACTACTTCAGCCCGCGTACGTTAGCAGGCATCGCGGCGTGCATTTCCACCGCGCGCGCAAGGATGGTCTTCACTTTTTCCATGCCAACCTTCAACACATCGTCGGCGTCGGCCAGCTTGATGCCATAGATGAAGTGCCCAGACCTGCTGCATG
>JAYVUH010000122.1:0-16146 GCA_043788115.1 Burkholderiales bacterium | reverse complement strand
CCGAACAACAGCGCATGGGTCAAATTGGAATTGAGGTAAACGGGGGGTCATTCGAAAATCGCTCAGAAAACGGGCCGACCCATGAAATATCCAGGCTAGGGGGCCGCACTAGCGCGCGCCGAGGCAGAACCGATGCCGAGCGCATTGAGGCGGATGATCCTCTGCGGCGAGGCGTGGCGTTAGCGAGCCTTGTAGAAAATATAGTCGGCTTGATACGGCACGATTGCTTTTTTTCCGGCAGCTGAGACTTCGCAAATCGTTGATGGTGCGACGCCACCCTTGGTTGCAACACGTTGGATATAGGTCACGCCTTGCATTGCGCCGGTACCCGTGGCCGGATTCGCTTTCACAAGCTGTAAGGCAATGCTTCCTGGCGTAGCGGGGGCAATCGCGACTTGCGTGCCGGTCACTTTTGAGCCGTCGGACGACTCCCAAGTTGCCGGCGGGCCGTAATAGCGACCGATCTGTCTGCCGATACGATCGTTCAGCTTTGCGTCCGGACCGACGAACACCCATTCAAACCCGGCGTTTTCTTTCTTTGCGCGGCACTCGTAGGTAATCTCGCCGACGCCGACAGTTTCGAGTACCACCGTGTTGCCGACCGGCACCTGCACCGGTGCAGGAAGACCTTCCTGTGAGTACATTTGCGACGCACATCCGCCCAAGATGGCGGCCGATATTGAGGCGGAGGCAACGAGCAGCGTTCGTTTGTTGATGACGCGGGCGGTGATTTTGTTGGAAGCGATCATGATGTCCTTTGAATATTTCGTTGGGAATGTGGCTGAAGTGGCGACGTCGACAACCATAAACACCGTGACAGGCACAAACGGTGGCTGGTACGGTCCGCACAAAATAGCGATTGCGGCGCGGCGATTAGCCCTACCTAAGGTTAGCACATGCCCTGTACGGTGCCATCGCCCAGTAGATTCAGGTTTATTTTTTTCTAAGAAAAGGCACCAACGCCTTCAAGTGCCATGACCGCGTTGCGATCAAAAGGCTGACCGGCTCGCGGCTGGTGGCTCGTGACTGGCCGTCGTCATAGTGCTGTTCGGCGAATTCCCGGGCGACACGTTTGAGGCGATCCACTAAGGCGGTGCGTGAAGCGGACGAGAGCCGCGCGTTCAATAGTACGAGCGTTTCGTCTGGCGCAGCGAACTCGCTGTCAAAAAAATCAGTGGCGTTATTCTTGAACGCCTGCATGATCGGCCCATTCGGGATCCACGCGAACGTCCGTGCAACCTTGAGCTTGAAGCGGTTGTCTGCGAACAAATCGATGAACCCGAGTTTGTCGAGGCGCACCAGCAGTCCCACCAGTTCGGCGGGCTTCAAGTCATAGATTTCAAGAATTTCCTGATAACTCATCAGGTTCAGCGCCGATATCGCCACCAGAAACAGTTTGGGGTCATCGACCACCTGCGCCTCTTGCTTGGCGGTCAACTGCGTGATGCGTTGTTGCTCGCGGTCAAAATGTCCGGTGAGTTCGGCCAACTCGATCCCCGTCGCGGCAAGAATCTGATCGACGCGTTCGAGCGTCATGTTGCGCTGTGAAAACATGCGCTTCACGCTCGCCTCCGACATGCCGATCTGCTTTGCAAGTTGGGCGTAGGTGACACCGCGCGATTTGAGCTCGCGTTTGAGTTGATCAACCAGTTGGATCGCTTGCGTCATCTTCGGTGGTGGCGTCGGCCGTCAACTAAATCTGCGGCCGCAGCTTCTGCTTGGGCGGCATTCTTGCGATGGTGCCTTTGCACAGAATCATACCGGTGGGCTGTCCCGTCGGTGAGCCGCCGGCCGGCTCTTTAGAAACCGCAAACACCAATCCGTCGGTGAGCTTGATATCCATGTCACCCGTGGCAAATTTGGTTTCGCCGGTGTCGTTGACGATACCCAGTGAGCGCGGTGCGCCGGCCGCAGGAATGACCCAGAGCTGCATGCTATTGCCCGGTGACGCTTTCCACGGCTTGACCATCTTGACCATCAACATTCCCGATTTCGGCTGTTCGACCACCATGCGCGCAACGCCTTGGTCTTCGAGTACGGCCATCATCATCGGCTCTTGGGTTGCGCGGAATACGTTGCCTGCGAACAGCGTGATCAGGAGGGCGGCTGAAAGCCCCGAGGCCCCAAGTCCGAGACCTCGCCAGAACGCGAAACTTTGCAAAAGTCCTTTATTGGCGGGTGTCTTCACGGCATTGTGGCTGGAAATGCCCGTCAATGCTGGGGTTTTGTTTTCGGATATTTTGTTTCCAAATACAGCCGCTTGAATACGAAGCCATACGCGCTCGGGCGGTGTCACGGCCGGTAAACGGTCTGCCATTGGCGTGAGATGCGCCTCCCACTTGGCCACCTGTTCGCGCAACGAACGTTGGTGCGGCATCCGCAGGTAATCCTCAAAGCGCCGCCGTGCGCCGCCGCGCATCGTGCCCAGCACGTATTCGGCGGCGAGACGCGATTGCAGATCGGGCTGCGAGAGTTTCATACGCGCGCTCCCTCACCGCCATCATTGACGTGGCCATCCAGACAGTCCTTTAGTTTCAGCAGCCCGCGGCGGATGTGCGTCTTCACGGTGCCCAACGGCTTGCCGAGTTTGCCGGCCACCTCGGAATGCGAGAGCCCCTGAAAAAACGCCATGGCGATGGCTTTATGCTGCTCGCCCTCGAGTCGCTTCATGCAGCGCTCAACCTGGGCTTCATCACGCTTGGCGGCGAGTGCATCCGCGGCGGCGGGCGATTCATCGGCCATATTGAGCGCGAAGTAGTCCTCGTCGTCGGCGACCTCAAGATTTGGGCGTCGCACGATATCTAGGCTGCGATTGCGCACAATGGCCGTCATCCACGTCATGGGCGCGGACTTTGCCGTTGCGTACTCTGCAGCGTGATGCCAGATCTTCACAAAACTGTCCTGTAGCACTTCTTCGGCAACTTGCCGTTCATGAACGATACGAAGCGAGACGCCAAACAGTTTCGATTTTGTCGATTCATACAGTTCCGCAAACGCGCGGCGGTCACCTAACCCCGTCTGCGCTAGTAACCCGGCGAGATGATCCGGCGAGGGCGACGTCACGGTGTTCATACGCCGCTGCTCGCCGGTTTAGCCGGCTCACGTGACCAGCAAACGTCGGCCACCCTGGCTTCGCGGTTAAACACGCGACAAAGCACAAACAGCAGGTCGGAGAGCCGGTTCAGGTACTTGAGCGCAAGCGGCGACACGTCCTCGTTCGCGTTCATGATCGCGGCAACGCTGCGCTCCGCGCGCCGCGCCACGGTTCGCGCCACGTGGCAGTGGGCGGCGGCCACACTGCCGCCGGGCAGGATGAACTCTTCTAACGGCGGCAGACTTGCGTTCAAATCGGCAATCGCGTTGTCGAGCACGAGTAACTGCGCATCCGTGACGGCCCGATAGGTCGGGATTGAGAGTTCACCACCCAGATCAAACAATGCGTTTTGAACCTTCGTCAGGAGGCTGCGGTGGGTGTCCGGCATCGACACGGTGAGCAGTACGCCGAGCTGGCTGTTAAGTTCATCGATGTCGCCCAACGCCTGTACGCGCGCGGCCGACTTGTGGATGCGCGAGCCGTCTCCCAGCCCGGTGGTACCGCTGTCGCCGGTGCGGGTGGTAATTTTGGTTAAGCGGTTGCCCATGGGTTGTCCGGTTGTCCGTTTGGCAGCGTTGGCGGAATCTGCCCGTGTGCCGATTATATCGGCGCAACTTGGTATGATTCGCATCTGAACTTCAACTGGATGCGCCTGAGGCGCAACCGGAGCGCTCTGGCCCAGCACGTTAACCGCCAGCGTTGCCATATGCCACTACGGAATAACCACCACGCATGACGGCAAGCACCCCCACCAAACTGACGTTTCTCGATTTTGAGCACCCGATCGCAGAGCTCGAAACCAAAATCGAGGAACTGCGCTACGTGCAAGACGATTCGGCTGTCGATATTTCGGCCGAGATCAACAAACTCGCGCAAAAGAGCCAGACACTCACCAAAGACATCTACGCCAAATTGTCGGCGTGGCAGATCTCGCAGGTCGCCCGCCACCCGCAGCGGCCTTACACACTCGACTACATCAGCATGCTGATGACTGACTTCGAGGAGTTGCATGGTGACCGCTCATACGCGGACGATCCTGCCATCGTCGGCGGATTGGCGCGCTTCAATGGTCAGATGTGATGGTCCTCGGTCAGCAGAAGGGGCGCGATACCAAGGAGCGCCAATACCGCAATTTCGGCATGCCACGCCCTGAAGGCTACCGCAAAGCGCTTCGGCTCATGAAACTCGCCGAAAAATTCGGCGTGCCGCTGATTACCTTCGTTGACACGCCGGGCGCCTATCCCGGCGTCGGCGCGGAAGAGCGCGGACAGTCAGAGGCGATCGGGCACAATTTGTACGTGCTGGCCGGCCTGAGAGTGCCGGTGGTCTGCACCATCATCGGCGAGGGCGGCTCGGGTGGCGCGTTGGCCATCGCCGTCGGCGACACCACGTTCATGCTGCAGTACTCGACCTACTCGGTGATTTCGCCCGAAGGCTGTGCAGCGATTCTGTGGAAAGACCCGGCCAAAACGCAGGATGCGGCCGAAGCGCTCAACATTACCGCGCCGAAGCTCAAGGCGCTCGGATTGGTCGATCGCGTCCTGAGCGAGCCGCTGGGCGGCGCACACAGAGACCACAAGGCGATGGGCGCGACGGTCAAAAAGGCGATCGCCGAATCGCTCAAGGAGCTCAAGGACCTGACGCCGGAGAAGCTGGTCCAAGAGCGTCAGAAGAAGCTCTTGCAGATCGGCAAGTTCAAAGAAATTTCCGAGTAGCGCGGCGCAGGCGTTCCAGCCGATGCATTCCATCGAGCAAGCGTTGCATGATTGCCTGGCGCGCCGTCAGGTACACGGCAAGGTGAGCATCGCACTTTCGGGCGGCGTCGACTCGATGGTGTTACTCGATGCCTGTCACCGCGAGCAACACCGCGTCTCAGCCGAAAGCATTGCAGCGCCCGTCTTTGAAGCAATCCATGTTAATCACGGCTTGAGCCCGAATGCGGACGCGTGGGCGCTGTTTTGCCAGCAGCAATGCGATGTGCGTGATATTCCATTGGTCGTTGTTCGGGTGCAGGTCGATCGCAGCGCGACCGCAGGCCACGGCCTTGAGGGGGCGGCGCGCGCGGCGCGCTACGCGGCGTATCAGCAACACGCAGCGCCGACTCTGCTGCTGGCGCAGCACGCCGATGATCAAGCCGAGACTGTGTTGCACCATCTGCTGCGGGGAACCGGCTTGCCAGGCCTCGCGGCGATGGGACAAGCGCGCACCCTGCCTTCCGGACAGCGATTGCTGCGGCCACTCCTCGAGGTATCGCGCGAAAGTATCGAGTCATACGCATCGGCACACGACCTGAAGTGGATCTGTGACGAATCTAATGACGACACGACCTTCACGCGCAACTTCATCCGGCACGAACTAATGCCGTTAATGCACAGTCGTTTCCCGCATGCCAGCGCGTCACTGGCGAGAACCGCGAGACACGCCGCTGAAAGTGCGGACATGCAAGAGGCGTTGGCGAAGATCGATCTGCAATGGAACGGCGAGCTCGCACAGGTCGGCCAACTCGATGCACTGCCGCGCGCGCGGCAAACCAACGCCCTCTATCAATGGTTGCGTTGGCAGGGCGTCACGCCACCCTCGCACGCCCAGCTCGACGAATGGGCGGCGCAGCTATTTCGCGCCGGTCCGACCAATAAGCCGCACCAAGCGGGCGGCCATGATTTCTTGATTCAGCGCCGCGCCGGGGTGCTGACGCTGATCATTCGCGACCCCGGATAGATTCGGCGAGCGGCCATTCATCGCGCTGGCGGGTGCTGCCGTGATATACTTTCGAGTTGAACAGGAAGCGTTTTTTCTTCACAAAATCATCAACTTAAGTCTATTTCTTTACGGAGTTTCAAATGGCGGTCGAACGTACAATTTCCATCATCAAACCTGACGCAGTGGCAAAAAACGTGATCGGGCAAATTTATTCGCGTTTTGAGGGTGCCGGTTTGAAGGTGGTCGCTGCACGTATGACCCAGATGTCGCAAAAAACCGCCGAAGAGTTCTACGGTGTGCACCGTGAGCGCCCATTTTTCAAGGATTTGGTGTCGTTCATGATTTCAGGCCCGGTCATGATTCAGGTGCTCGAAGGCGACAACGCGATTGCCAAGAATCGCGATCTGATGGGCGCGACCGACCCAAAGAAGGCCGCACCGGGAACCATCCGCGCTGACTTCGCGGATTCGATTGATGCAAATGCGGTGCACGGCTCAGATGGCCCGGACACTGCCAAGCACGAAATCGCCTTTTTCTTCCCGGCGATGGACGTGCTCTCGCGCTAGACGACGACGCGCGCCAACGTACAACGAACATGGCCGTCCCCCAACACGCCACCGGCGACAAACCAAATCTGCTCGGCATGACATTGCCGGAGATGACGGTTTTTTTTGCCGACATAGGGGAGAAGCCATTCCGTGCCAAGCAGGTATTTCGCTGGATCCATCAAGGCGGCGTGGACAACTTCGACGCCATGACGGACCTCGCCAAGTCGTTGCGCGACAAACTTCCGCAAGTTGCGCTCATCGCCGCGCCGAAACTGATGACCGAGCAGGCGTCGAAAGACGGCACGCGAAAATGGTTGCTTGACGTCGGCACGGGCAATGGTATCGAGGTCGTTTTCATTCCTGAAGCGGATCGCGGCACGCTCTGCGTGTCGTCGCAGGTCGGTTGCGCGCTCGACTGCACGTTTTGCGCCACAGGCAAGCAGGGCTTTAATCGCAATCTCACCGCCAGCGAGATCGTCGGGCAGCTGTGGTGGGCCACCAAGGCGCTTGCCGCCGGTTCCCGGTCGGAGGCGATGGGACCGGGGTTGGCAAACACGCCAAAGGGCGAGCGCATTGTTTCGAACGTGGTCATGATGGGCATGGGCGAACCGCTTGCTAACTTTGACAACGTCACCAACGCGATGGACATCATGCTTGACGATCACGGCTACGGACTGTCGCGTCGCCGCGTCACGCTGTCCACGTCGGGCATCGTGCCCAATTTGAAACGGCTGAAAGAACGTTGTCCGGTTGCATTGGCGGTATCGCTGCACGCGCCGAACGACGCGTTGCGCGACGTGCTGGTGCCGATCAACCAGAAATACCCGCTGGCCGAGTTGTTGGAAGCGATCAAGGATTACCTCGAGGCTGCGCCGCGCGACTTCGTGACCTTCGAGTACGTGATGCTGCATGGTGTCAACGACAGCGTTCAGCATGCACACGAGTTGGTCGCGTTGGTTGCGGGAATCGAATGCAAGTTCAATCTCATTCCATGGAACGCGTTTCCCGGCGCGCCATATGTTCGCTCCAGCAACAATGCCATCCATCGTTTTCGCGACGTGTTGCAACAGGCCGGCTTGATCGTCACCATACGTAAAACGCGCGGCGACGATATCGATGCGGCGTGCGGGCAACTGGCCGGCCAAGTGGTGGATAAGTCGCAACGCACACAGCAAAGTAAACTAGGTGCTGGTCAGGCGCATCGAACCATCAGTATCCGTAGCACTGTCTGACGTTTGATCCCAGTTTTGCCCCGAGATTCCGTTCGAAGTTTCGCCCCAAATGCAAGGAAGTGCCGCATGAATCGTTTCGCACAAACCGTCTGCTCCTGGCGATCCATTGTTGTGATCGTAGCGCTGTTGGCCGGTTGTAGTACCACCACGACCACCGAGCAAAAGCAGGCGGACATGGCGGGTAAGACCGACTCCACACAGCGCGCGCAAATTCACACCGAGCGTGCGGCTGAATACTACCGGCTTGGCAGCATGAGTGTCGCGCTTGAGGCAGCCATGCAGGCGATCGCCGCCAATGGAAACTATGCGCCCGCGCACAACATGCTGGCGCTGATCTACATGCGGCTCAAGGAAGACGCGAAAGCGCAAGCCGCGTTCGAGCAGGCCATTCGCATTGCGCCGAATGATTCAAACACGCTGAATAATTTTGGCTGGTTCCTGTGCCAAGGCAACACGCCGCAGCGTTCTTTGCCGTACTTTGAGCGTGCGCTGAAAAACTCGCTCTACGCCACGCCGTATCTGGCCCATTACAACGCTGGTGTTTGTGCGCGCAAAGCGGGCGACAACGCCGCCGCCGAAGCGAGCTTTCGTGCCGCGCTACAGAATTTGCCCGAATTTGCCGGTGCGCTCTATGAACTGGCCGACTTGATGTTTGCCCAAGGTCGCACCAAGGATGCTGACGAAGTGTTCGCCCGCTACAACAGGGCGGTGCGCGACCCGGACGCCAATGCACTGTTGCTTGGAACACGGCTTGCACGCGCCACCGGCGATCGTAACGCCGAGGCGGGCTATGTTTCACAACTGCGCCGCCGCTATCCCGATTCGCCGCAAACGCGCGAGGCTGTCGCCACGCTGTCGCGCTAGAACCAACGCAAGCCAATGCATACTGATTCCAAATTCCCATCCGGGTTGTCTGTGGCGTCCGACGACGCCACGAAGGGCAATTTTGTCTTGACCAACCCCGAGCCGCAGGCGGATGAACCCGCGACCGTTGGCGAACTATTGTCCGTGGCGCGCGAACACGCCGGCATGTCGATTGGCGACGTTGCCAATCGACTGCGCATGAGCGTCAAGCAGATAGAAGCGCTCGAGCGCGCCGACTACTCGGTATTACCTTCGGGCACGTTTTTGCGCGGCTTCGTGCGCAACTACGCCAAGGCGGTTGGGGTGAGCATTGACGAAGCGCTCAAGTTGCTCGAGCGCACTCACACGCATGGACTCGCCCTCAACGCAACCGGCGTTGTTGCACCGACCGTTGCTTCTGAACCCGTCTTGTTCCAGTCGCGTTCCGATGCGCTCGCCACGCCAAAGGCGAGGGCCATCATTGCCGTACTGCTGGTGGCATGCCTGGCAGGCGTGGTTTGGTATTGGTGGGAATTTGTCAGGCCACACCGCGCCGACGGCGGCCGTCCACGCGACGTCGAAACGGTTGTCGTGCAGCCAAACCTATCCGCCCCCGTACAGGCATTGCCGTTGGCGGCTGAGCCGGTGGCTGAGAGCGTATCGTTGGCGGGCACGTCAGCCGTCGCTGGTGCGTTGGCAACGACACCCGCGCAAGACGCCCTCGCGGGTACGGTCACGGGCGCAAGCACAAGCACAAGCACAAGCACAAGCACAAGCACAAGCACAAGCACGCCACCAGTGCCGAGCCCCACGCCGCTGATCGTCTCGCTACCAACCACCCCCGCGCCCGCGAAGGCGGCTGATGCCGCGAAGTCTGCCAATGCAGGAGATAGCGGTCGCCGTGTGCAGGCGAGTAGCGGAGATGGCGTTCTCGGCTTTACGTTTTCCGGCAATTCCTGGGTCGAAGTCGTCGACGGCACCGGACGCACCGTGATGTCGCGGCGCTACAAAGCGGGTGACGCCGACGCAGTATCAGGCCGCGGTCCGTTCTCGATTGTGGTTGGCAATGCCCAGTCCACACGCATGGCCTATAACGGTCGCGAGTTTGACCTCGCGCCGCACACCAAGTCCACGGTGGCGCGCGTCACCGTGAAATAAATTGTTATTCTTCTGTCAGACTTAGGTCGCATGTTCAATCACCTCCCGCGCCGCAAGTCTAGGCAAGTCAGAGTGGGTCACGTGTTGATCGGTGGTGATGCGCCGGTACTGGTGCAGTCGATGACCAACACCGACACCGAGGATATCGCCGCGACCGTCAAGCAAGTCGTAGAGTTGGCTCGTGCCGGTTCGGAGGTGGTGCGCATCACCGTCAATACGCTGGCGGCGGCCCGTGCAGTGCCGGAAATTCGCGCGCAACTCGATGCCATGGGTGTCAACGTTCCGCTGGTGGGTGATTTTCATTTCAACGGTCACAAGTTGCTGACCGAAGTGCCGGCGTGTGCCGAGGCGCTCGCTAAGCTGCGCATTAATCCGGGTAACGTCGGGCACGGTGCCAAGCGTGACGAGCAGTTCGCCGCCATGATTCAAACCGCCATCAAGTACGACAAGCCGGTGCGCATCGGCGTCAACTGGGGTTCACTCGATCCTGAATTGATCGCGCGCATGATGGACGAGAACGGCAACTCGCCTGAGCCAAAGGACGCCGATGCAGTGATGCGTGAGGCGCTCATTGTTTCGGCGCTCGAAAGCGCCGCCAAAGCCGAAGAATTGGGGTTGGCGGGCGACAAAATTTGCCTTTCGTGCAAGGTCAGTTCTGTACAAGATTTGATTGTCGTGTATCGCGATCTGGCGCGCCGCTGCGACTATCCGCTGCACCTCGGCCTCACCGAAGCCGGCATGGGATCGAAAGGCATCGTTGCGTCGACTGCGGCGCTGGCCGTGTTGCTGCAAGAAGGCATTGGCGACACCATTCGTATCTCGCTCACGCCAGAGCCGGGCGGCGATCGGACCAAAGAAGTGATGGTCGCCCAAGAGATCTTGCAAACCATGGGGCTGCGTTCGTTTACGCCGATGGTTGCGGCGTGTCCGGGGTGCGGACGCACCACGAGCACCTATTTTCAGGAACTCGCGGAGAGTATTCAGTCCTACCTGCGCAACCAAATGCCGATCTGGAAGACGCTGTACCCGGGCGTCGAGGACATGCACGTTGCCGTCATGGGCTGTGTGGTCAACGGGCCGGGCGAATCAAAGCTCGCCAATATCGGCATCTCGCTGCCCGGCTCGGGTGAGCGTCCGGTCGCACCGGTGTACATCGACGGTGAAAAGGCGGTAACGCTGAAGGGCGAACATATCGCCGAAGAATTCCAAGCGCTGGTCGACAACTATGTGGCGACAACCTATGCGCCAGGTGCGGTGCGAAAGTCACCATTGCGCCGCAAGGAAATCCCCATCAAGCCGGTCGCCTGACCGGCTGACTGGTTTCAGCCGAAGTGCTAATATTTCACACGGCGTGCAACGTTGCGCGCAAGTCCCATCGGAGGTCACCATGAAACGAGTACTCGCATTGTCCGTCATCGCTGCATCCGTCCTTGCCACTGGTTGCGCCACCTCGGAGGCACCGGCGTCCGTCCAGCGGGCCACGACGTCGACCAAAGACGCCACCGAAGTCATTACCGGTAGCCGGCTGGCACGATCCACCACCGACCGGTTGGTGAAGTACACGGTTCAGGACAAATCGGATGAGCCCGTTCGTTCGATGGGCAATACGGTCGGCGCATCCGGCAGATAGTTCTTGAGCGGCCACTGTACAGAACTAAGCGAACATGAGGCGGGGCGAGGATTTTCAGGCGAAAAGGGAAATTCGCGTTCAACATTCTTTCTGTAAATTCATCTCACCCGACGAGACAGGAAGAACGGACCACCATGAGCATGAGAGTTGAAGCCGCGCTTTGTTGCGCAGAGAGCCGCCGATGCGGTTGGCTTCAAATATGTAGCCGGCCAGTGTGTACAACGAGGTTGCGGCTGTGTGACGCAGATCACACATTGTTTTAGGGCTTGCAAAAACCCCGTCGGCGCTCAAAAATGGCGTTGAGCGATCAACATTAGAAACAAGAAAAATAATCGATCAACGGGATCAATACCCGCGCAAGGCAAGGCAGAAGGGATGGCAAGAGCCCTCGCCATGAAACATCAGCAACAAAGAACAACAACAAAGTACAAAAACTGGATAACAAACCCCGCGCACGTTGTGTGTTGATCCAAATCCGTGACTACTGCTAAGCAGGCTAGTCGGGAGTGATGTTTGGCGCAGCCGTTACCGAGCGACCACCAGCTGGAGGGACCTATGCTTCGGTTCGACTGTTTGTCTTCGTACATTTGTGCGATCAGCCATACCATTTTCCATCGTGCGCCGCAGGCCCAGCTTAGGGGCGCTGAACCCAAGCGTTGTCGGCCTTGGACGGGGCCTGAGCTAGCCCGCGCGCTGGTACTCGCCTGGCTTACCGTATCCAGTTTCTGGGTGCAATCGATTCACGCCCAGACGCTTTCGCAAAGCTACGTCGCTGCACCATCGAACATCGGCGCCATCACCTTTACCGGTTCGGTGACTGACAGCAGTGGCAACGTTTACGTGTCTGGTTTTTTCAATGGCACCTCGGCCACTATTGGTAGTACCACGCTCACCGCGATCGGCGCGCGTGATGCGGTGGTGGCCAAGTTCAATTCCTCAGGTGTCGCGCAATGGGCGAAGAATTTCGGCGGCACGGGGGCTGTCGCCATTGGCGCGGGTGTCGCAGTAGACGGTAGCGGCAACGTATACCTCGCGGGCAACTTCACCGGCGGTAACCTAACCACGCCGGCGCTGACCGCTATCGGCGATGCTGATGCACTCGCAATTAAGCTCAACAGTTCCGGTGTGGTGCAGTGGGCGACCAACTTCGGCGGCACCGCGCCTGCGCCGCCGCCGTTCCCGTTACCTCCGACGCCCGGCCCGCGCATGCTGGGCAATGCCATTGTTGTGGACGCCAGCGGCAACGTCTACCTTGGCGGTCAATTCGATACCGGCAATCTCACCACGCCGGCAGTCACCTTAACCGGCATGTCCGATGGATACGTCATCAAGCTCAATGCGAGCGGCGTGTACCAGTCGGTGCAAACCATCGCAGGGGCCGGTGCAGGCGTCACCATCACGGCTCTCGCTGTCGATAGCGGTGCTAATTTGTACGTAGGTGGTCAGGCTGCGGGTGCTAACCTCACCGCGCCTGCGCTCACCCTCATCGGGAATTCAGATGCCTACGTTGCCAAGTACACCAGCGCAGGTGCCAATACATGGATCAAAGGCTTCAGCGGTGCTGGCGCGGTGGCGACGGTAACAGGCTTGGCGCTCGATAGCAGCGGTGCGCCGCACTTGGTCGGCGTGTTCTCCGGTGTCAATCTCACCACGCCCGCTCTCTCTCTGATTGGCCCAGACACCGGTATGGCGATGAAACTCGCCGCCGCCACCGGCAACGTCACTTGGTCGCGTGCGGTTGGCGGAGCAGGCGGTGTTTCGCAGTTCAATGCGCTGGCAGTGGATGCGAGCGGCAACGTTTACATCGCTGGTGGACTGGGCGCGGCGTCCATCGCCAGTCCTGCCATCACCCGCATCGGCAACTTTGATGCCATCTGGGTCAAGCTCGACAACACCGGTGCCGTCGTCTCTGGCGGTAACTTTGGTGGAGCTGGTGCGGCAGCCAACGCAGTCGGTGCTGCGCACGACGGCAGCGGCAATATTTGGGTTGTTGGTTCTTTCCTCGATGCCAACCTTACTACGCCGGCCATCACCAAAAACGGGGTGGAGAACGCGTTCTTATTCCGCCGCGCGACAGGGGCCGCGCTCTCGTCACAAACCATCACGTTTGGTGCCGCACCGACGCCCACTTACAGTCCCAGTGGTACGTTTAGTGTGAGTGCGACCGCAACATCGACGCTAGCGGTGACATACAGCGTACCCACCACCACCAGCGTGTGCAGCGTCAATACGAGCAGCGGCTTGGTGACAATTCTCACCTCAGGCACCTGCGCGGTGGCGGCGGATCAAGCAGGCAACGGAACGTTTGCCGCTGCATCACAAGTCACGCAGACCATCAGCATCGCCACGGCGAATCAGATCACACTCACTGTCGGCTCCACGCCCACCTCACTTACGGTAGGCGGTGCGACGGCCACGTTAACGACCATCGGCGGCAGCGGCACGGGCGCAGTCAGCTACAGCAGCAACAACACAAATTGCACAGTGAGCGGCAGCACCCTCACGGCGGCTGCTGCTGGCGGCTGCACCATCACGGCCACCAAATCCGCCGACACTAACTACAACCAAGTCACCTCGGCTGGGCTTGCCATCACCACTTCCGCAGCAGCTGCGCAATGTGCGCCAGGCACATTTTCGGTAACGGGCAACACGCCTTGCACGCTTGCACCAACCGGTAGCTTTGTAGGCAGTGCGGGTGCTACTAGCGCTACGCCATGTTCGGCAGGTACGTTTACATCGTTGACCGGCCAGTCGAGCTGCGCCGCCGCACCTGCCGGTAGTTTTGTCGCGGGTATTGGGGCCTCGTCTGCGACGCTGTGTGCCTTGGGTGCCTCCACCTCGACCACCGGGCAATCGGTTTGCATAGCAGCGCCAGCCGGCAGTTTTGTTGCGGGTAGCGGGGCCACGTCTGCGACGCTGTGTGCCGTGGGTGCCTTCACCTCGACCACCGGGCAATCAGTTTGTATAGCGGCGCCAACCGGTAGTTTTGTCGGCAGTGCGGGGGCGACGAGCGCCACACCATGTTTAGCGGGCACGTTTAGCTCAGCAACTGGCCAATCGAGCTGCACCGCAGCGCCTCTGGGGAGTTTTGTTGCGGGTAGCGGGGCCACGTCTGCGACGCTGTGTGCCGTGGGCAGCTTCACCTCGACCACCGGACAATCGGTTTGCATAGCAGCGCCAGCCGGGAGTTTTGTCGCGGGTAGTGGGGCCACGTCTGCGACGCTGTGTGCCGTGGGCAGCTTCACCTCGACCACCGGGCAATCGGTTTGCATAGCAGCGCCCGCTGGGAGATTTATCAGCATAGCGGGTGCCACGTCAGCTTCGCTATGTGCAACCGGCACCTACCAACCCTCAACCGGACAGAGCAGTTGTCTCCAAGCGCCCGCTGGTTCTATTGTGAACATCATCGGTGCCACGACCACTACATCATGCGGCCTGAATGGCGCAAGCACACCGGCCGGAAGTAGCACGTGCTTCTGCGACTCGGGCTACACTGGGGCGCTTTGCCAAATTGCTCCGCCGCAGACCATCACAAGTTTCACTGCCACTCCTGCGAGCGTGACCTACGCGCCGGGTGGCACATTCACGGTAAGCGCAACCGGTGGCGCATCGGGCAGCCCAGTGACCTTCACGGTCGATCCTGCCAGTGCTGCCGTGTGTACGCTTGGTACGACCGTAGCGAACCCGCAGACGATTAACATCATCGGCGCAGGCACCTGTACCATCAATGCCAACCAAGCGGGTAACGCAAGCTATGCTGCGGCAGCGCAAGTGCAACAAAGCATCACCATTAACAAAGGTACGCAGGCGGAGGTGGTGCTGGGGCTCACCGGTACTGCGATTGCGGCGGGGGCGGGCCACACCTGTGCGCTCACCAGTAGCGGTGGCGTGCAGTGCTGGGGATCCAACGGCGATGGCCGGCTCGGTAACAACAGCACGGCGCAAGCCTTAACGCCCGTGGCCGTGCAGGTGAGTGGCGGGGGTGCTGCGCTCACCGGCGTGTCGGCGATTGCGACGGGGGGGTTCCACACCTGTGCGCTCACCAGTAGCGGTGGCGTGCAGTGCTGGGGATCCAACGGCAATGGCCGGCTCGGTAACAACAGCACGACGCAAGCCCGAACGCCTGTCGCGGTGCGTGCGCCCTCCACCGCGACAGTGGCGGTGAACGCGACCATCCCGCTAGCCCCATCTGGCGGCAGCGGCACAGGTGCGTATACGCTTGCGAGCGACAATACGACCGTGTGTACGGTGAGTGGCCTCGTTGTCACGGCAGTCGCAGCAGGCACTTGCAACGTTACCGGCACCCGTGCGGGCGACGCCAACTACAACGCATCAGCGGTTTCAATGGCGTTTGTGGTGACGGTCAAGCAAACCCAAACTGCTACTTTCGGCACTAGTCCTGGTGCACAGACCTTGCCGGTGGGCGGCACGTTCAGTGTAAGCGCAACGGCGACTTCCACGCTGGCCGTAACCTATACGAGCCTCACACCGAGCGTCTGTTCAGTGAACGCCACGACGGGCGTGGTCACAGTGGTCACAGCGGGCACCTGCACCATTGCTGCCGATCAAGCGGGCAGTGGCACGTTCTTTGCCGCGACGCGCGTGACCCTGACGGTAAACCTTGCGCCCGCGCCGGGCGTAACGCTGTCGCCGTCGAGCATCAATTTCGGCTCTCGCACCATTAACACCACCAGCCCTGCCACACTGGTCACTCTCACCAATAGCGGCAACGGCAATCTGTTGATCAGTGGCATCACCGGCAGCGGCAACTTTGGCTTCACCAGTACCTGTGTGTCCACCACCCCAATCGCAGCCGGTGGCAGTTGCCCGATCAATGTCACTTTTACGCCACTCACCGTCGCCTCCATCAGTGGATCCATCACCATTGCCAGTAACGCGCCCGGCTCACCGCACACGATTACGCTCTCCGGCGTTGGCACT
>JAYVUH010000121.1:0-8417 GCA_043788115.1 Burkholderiales bacterium | reverse complement strand
GGTTTATCGTCAGATCCGATCGAGATGCTGCCGCGCACTCGCTGATCCTTGGTGCCGACATCGGCGTTGATTGCCTCGCTGCCTTTGGTTGCGGCCTTCGTTGCCGAGTCTGGCGATGCCAATCGAGTTGACTTGCCTTCACCCGAGGGTGGGGCTGTGGCGCCGGGCGCAGCCTTGTCGGCACCGGCCCCCGCTTTACCGGCATCGGGCAGCGGTCCGGTCGAGTTCCGCTTCGAATTTGACCGTAGCTGCTTCAACGCGTCGCTCGCAGTACGTTCGCTTTCTTCCGCGGCCGCAATCGCCTTGTCGAACCCAGCCAGCGCAGCACCATCTTTGAGCCCTACCCGCGCTTGTACATCCAGCGCTTCCTTACGCGCCGTCCGCAGCTCTTCGATGCGCTCGCGGGCGGCGTCGCGCGAGGCGGTGGCCGCTTCGCGGGCGACCGCACGCGCGGCATTGATGGCCTCCCTAGTTGCACGCTTGGCCTCGCGCGTGGTCTCGCTGGTGGCATCAGTCAAGCTGCGCTTTTCCGCAAGCTCGGCGTTGAACATATCCTTGCGCGCCTCGGCGATGTCTCTCAGCGCCTGATCCAGCTCCGCCTTGCGCGCAGGATCGGTTGTGCGGGCGCCGATGGCGCCGACGACCCGCTCGGCCAGACTCAGCGCGCTGTCGCCAAACGTATGATCAATCTCACGCTGAATGGCCTGTTTTTCGGCCCGACTTGCGCCAGAATCGGTCAGTCGGATGACATTGAACGGTACGGTAAACACGGCCAGCAGTAGCAATGCGAACAGACCGCCCAGCGCCATGCCCCACCACGGCGTTTTGTAGATTGCATTGCTGATTGTCTTAAACATGGCAGAAGTTTACGGTGGATCGCTGTGATTACGTTTTCCAAACGCTCGCGGCGCTATTGGTCTTCGCCCACCACCCAGAGCAGGGCGACGATCGAAGCAGCAACCGCCAGAATCAGCCACGTCCATGGTGAAAGCCGAGTAATCCAGTCAAGTGATTCCATTTTTCCCTCAATGTCTAGGTGCCCAATAGGCGACAAGGGAAGCATAGGGGCGGCCGCGTCAAGACTCAACGCCTTGCTATCCGGATTGCAGAATCTATAGCCTAGATTGCAGTGGAGGTGCCCAGAACAACCCACGCTCATCCGCGTTGCGATCAGGACACCCGGCAAGAGATCAAATACAAAAGTCGTTCATTGGCGGGCGTTTCGAAGGCTTTTGATCTGGAAACAGCCGCCAGTACTGGACTTTGGTAAGCTGTCGTGTGCGACGAGGATCACCGCTCGCGGCTTACTGTGAACGTTTCCGGGCGGAAGTCAGTCTTGGGTCGGCTTAGTGTTAACGATCATCGAGCGGCGTATCTGCCGGATTCGCTCAGGATCGGACTCATCAAGGAGCGCCGTGATTGGCTTGCGGTCGTGAGTACGGTCGCGCAGCAGGCTGGCTAGCCTAGATATTTCATGGGTCGGCCCGTTTTGTGAGCGATTTTCGAATGAAGCACCACCGTTCACCTCAATTCCAATTTGACCCATGCGCTGTTGTTCGGCCTGCACGTTCGATAGCGGGTCGCTGGACATGCGCCGCGTTTGCCAAACGCGCGCTCTCTTCAGTCGGAATGTCTCGACATTCCTTCATCATTCGAGTGAAAAATCACACGCCGCGTTGACCAAAATACGACCCACTCTCAAACGCGCCCTCATGAAATATCCAGGCTAGCGGACGACTACCAGACGTCGCTCGGCACGTGACGAGACCCTGCTCAAACCCGGCCGCCTGTCGACGTCAGACAGCGGCAATTGGGAAAAGTCGAATCGACGGCTTCTGCCAGACAAGGCCGGCACACGTAATGCGCCAATATGAAGCGCGTGACGTTCTGCCGCGCGTATGGCTGCCCCGGTGGAAACGCCCGTCGCGCTGAGGGCGACCACACGACGAGCGGACTGCGACCTCTCGTCGCGTGCCGCTGCTGCTGCGATTGAAAGCTCCACTCCAAGCGAGCGCTTGTCGCGCTCGAGGCGCAGCACATAGCGAATCGCGGCTGCGCACGTCATCAGCGCCAACACGACCGTGAGGAGGGAAACGGGATTGAAAAAGTTTGTCATGATGGCGTTAACCGCGTTTGCCTTAAAAACCGTTGGGATGGATAGCAGCAATGTTGCAATTCAATTGTGAAATTGCGGTGACATTGCGGTGCTGGATCCAAACTCTGTTGCTTTTTCGCAAATTCCGGCCGCGACGAAAAAAATGCCCGGGCAATATTCTGTCCGGGCGAGGTAGTCGAGGGAGGCTCGACTAGGGGACTACACAAATTGGCGAAACGCGCCGACGCCTAACAGACGATCGCGCGGCACTCAGTGGCACTGCCTGCACCAGCGCGGCGTGCGAGAGCAGTGTTAGCAGTAGCCGGTGCCAGACGGGTCGCTGTCACAACGATGGGTGTGTTGTCTTGCTGAGGACTAGAATCCGCTAGTGTCACAACGCCAGCCGATATGATGGTAGTCGCGAGCAGCGCACACAAAAGCGAGACGCTCGCCACCAAACGGTTGGTTCGAATCTGAAACTGGTGTTGCATGGAACGCTCCTGTCAGTTGTGTAATTTCACGCAACGGCAACCGCCCTGCATGCGCTTACGATTTCAATGTCAGCAGAATAAAATTCCCACAAAAACTTCGCGAGCGGGAAGCGACGAATTGCACAAATCAGGGCGCGAAGCGCAAGAAACCTGCGTCTCAGTGGCAGTCTCGAAAAAAAAGCCCGCTCTCGCAGGCTGTTACGCTTGGCCGTCCAGCGCAGTTCAATGCGATGCAGGACGCGACGAATGCCCTTGCGCGGTTGGATGCGCGGAATGTTCATGAGGCTTGGTGAGCAGCGAACCAACGATCATGCCAAGCGCCGCCATGATGACGCCCGCCAACTGCGCAGGAAACTGTTGCCCGAGTGGTGTCGCCAGCATTACCAGCCAGGTGGTAATGCCCATGACGATGGAGGCCAAGGCCCCATGCCGGTTAGCGCGCTTCCAGTACAAGCCTGCCACTAACGGCACGAACGCGCCACACAATGTGACTTGGTAGGCACTCGACACCATCTCATAGATCGGCGTGCCTTTCATCGCCATCGAGTAACCCAATACAAGTGAAGTAAAGATAATGAGGGTGACGCGAAAAGCGAGCAACTCCTGTTTGTCAGTCAAGCTACCGCGAATGTTCTTGTAGATGTTTTCGACGAAACTGGTCGAGGGTGCCAGCAGCGTCGCCGACGCGGTGGACTTCACTGCGGACAGCAGCGCGCCGAAAAACAGCACCTGTGCGAAGAATGGCATGTGGTTCAAGATCAAGGTCGGCAGTACCTTTTGCGGGTCGTCTGCCAACAGCTGCTTCGATTCCACGGGCATCACCAGCACCGCACAGGCGACGATAAACATCGGCACAAACGCGAACGCAAAGTAGCAAAACCCGCCGATGATTGCCCCGCGTGACGCCGTTTTGGCATCCTTAGCCGACATCACGCGCTGAAAAATATCCTGTTGGGGAATCGATCCCAGCATTATCGTAATCGCTGCTGCAAGAAAGAAAACGATGTCATGAAATTTTGGTTCCGGGAAGAACCGGAACCAATCGTTGGACATCGCCAGATTCAACACCTTGTCCGGACCGCCGGCCAGATTTCCGGCCATCACTGCAATGATGGTCAATCCCACCACCAGCACGATCATCTGAATGAAGTCAGTCCATGCGATTGCCAGCATGCCGCCAAACACAACATACACCAGCACCGACAAGGTGCCGATCACCATGCCCGTTTCCATGCTGATCGCCCCGTCGGACACGAGGCTGAACACGAGGCCAATCGCCGTAATCTGCGCCGCCACCCATCCTAAATAGGAAAGGATGATTGCCACTGAGCAAAAGATCTCAACCGTCTTTCCGTATCGTTTTCGATAGTAGTCGCCGATCGTTAGCAACGTCATCTTGTACAGCTTTGCGGCAAAGAAGAATCCGACAAAGATCAGGCAAAGCGAGGCACCGAACGGGTCTTCCACTACGTTGTTGAGCCCGCCTTGCACAAACTTGGCGGAAATGCCCATCACCGTCTCGGCACCGAACCACGTTGCAAATGTCGTGGTGATGATCATCACCAGCGGCAGGCTGCGGCCCGCGAGAGCAAAGTCGGCTGAAGTCTTGACGCGGGTTCCGGCATAGAGCCCAATCGCCAGGGTCCCCAGCAAATAGACGACAACGAAGGCGAGTAGGTCGGTCATATTGCATTCACCGCAGAGTCAACAGGGTTCAAGAATAGCGTGGAACAGCGTTTCTGAAAAGTCCGCCCATGGCAGCGCTCTGGCCATGCGACTAGCTGCCCCAGAACAACAGTAGGTATAGGTAGACCGCAGCAATAAAGCCAAGCACGCAGACGAGGGATGCGAGCAATACCGACTGTAGACGTTGTGTTCGATTGACGCGTTCGACGGCCGCTTCGATGGCAGCGAGCCGATCGCTGGGATTATTTTCTAGCGCGCGATGTATCAGCCTCGGCAGTTGCGGCACGGTTGCTGTCCATAGTGCGCCTTCCTTGCGAAGCTGTCGAACAAGGCCCCGCCAACCGATCTGCTCGTCCATCCATTGCTTCAAAATTGGCTGAGCAACAGGACGCAAGTCGAGTTGGGGATAAAGCTGCCGCCCCAAGCCTTCGACCTGAAGCAACGTCTTTTGCAACAGCACCAATTGGGGCTGAATCTCCATCTTGAAGCGCCGTGACACGTCAAACAGTCTCAGCAAAACATTACCGAAATAAATTTCGTTGAGAGGCTTGTCGAATATCGGCTCGCACACGCTACGAATCGCGGCTTCAAACTCGTCAACTCGCGTTTGCTTCGGCACCCAGCCTGCTTCAATGTGCGCCATTGCAACTGCTTTATAGTCACGCTCGAAAAATGCCGCAAAGTTGCGCGCCAAATAGCTTTTGTCAGCGTCTGACAGCGTACCCATGATGCCAAAATCAACACCGGAGTAAATGCCATTGCGGCCGACAAAAATATTACCTGGGTGCATATCGGCATGAAAGAAACCATCACGAAACACTTGTGTGAAGAAAATTTTCACGCCATCGGTCGCCAGTCGTGCCAGATCAATGTTGTGCGCGTGTAGCTGCGCGATGTCGTTGACTTGAATGGCGTCTATACGCTCCATCACCATGACATTTGGCGACGTATAGTCGAAGAACACTTCGGGCACATAGAGCAACGTTCCATCGGCGAAGTTGCGACGCAGTGTTGATGCATTGGACGCTTCGCGAACCAAGTCGAGTTCGTCGTGGATCGATTTGTCAAACTCGGCAACGACTTCCCGCGGTCGAAGGCGTTTGCCGTCCTCGAATACCGCCTCGACCAGATCGGCAACTACGTAAAGCAGTCCGATATCCTTGCCGATCAAAGCGTGAACATCTGGCCGGATCAACTTGACCGCAACGTGCCTCCCGTCTAGTTTTCCTGCCCCCATCGTCGCGAAGTGCACTTGTGCGATCGATGCCGCCGCGACCGGCACCATCTCGAAGGCGCTGAACACATCGTGCCATGTTTGACCTGTCGCGCCGTCGACGCCGGTCGAGTTATCAATCGTGAACGCCTCCTCGAGAATGGCCACAACCTGATGTTCTGCAAACGGCGGTACGTTGTCCTGCAACTTCGCCAGTTCTCGGGCAATATCGCCGGGCACAAGATCCGGACGTGTCGATAGTAGCTGGCCGAACTTGACAAAAATCGGCCCCAGCGATTCAAGTGCGCGGCGCAATCTCACCGCGCGGGGCTCGTCAAAATTTCGCCAAACGAACACACCGCCAATCAGCGACCGTGCAATTCCCGCGGGCAAAAACTCGTCGAGGCCGTGACGCACGACCACTGAGACGATACGGATGAATCGCAGCACTCGCATTCGGATTCCGCCCGCGGTTATGCGGCTTTAAGTTTGCGGGTTACGTTCGCTTTCGCCTTGGCAGCCGCGGGCTTCTTGGCGACACGCTTGGTCGTCTTCACGGCTCCCAAGCCCGTTTTTTCCGCCAACAGCTCAAGCGCTTCTTCAAGCGTGATGACGTCCACCTTTTCCTTGTCCGGGATCGTGGCGTTGATCTCGCCATGCTTAACATAGGGCCCGTAGCGCCCAGCGTAAACGCTGACGGGGGCGTCGTCGTCGGGGTGCTTGCCAAGAACTCGAAGTGCGCCAACCGATGCCTTCGCGGCGGCCTTGCCCTTCGCGGTTTTTGGGTCGCGCGCCTCAAACTCAAAACCGATTTTGCCGTCGGGCTGCTTTACCAAGAAAGCGGAGAACGGGCGCCCTTTCTTGCTGATGAACTTTTCCAGCAAAGGCGTTTTGCCATTTTTCAAAAGCTCCGCCATTTCTTCGCGCTCGATCGCACGTTTGAGGATGGTCCGGCCCGACCGGAAGTCGCAGGTCTTGGCCGGTCCGGTTGCTTTCTCACAGGTGTAGGAATTCGGCGTCTCAAAAACATCGGCGCTGCACTTGGGGCAGGGACCCAGTGTTTCCTGTCCTGAGAAATCCATTTCCTCATCGCCTGATGCACCATCACCCCACGAAAACTCGATGACGTCGTCCTTGTTCAGAACAAGATTTGCCGAGAATGCCCGGCCTTGCCGACTGCGAAAGCCGTCAAGCGGACCAATCTCGCGAGTGGCGATGAGTGCCTCGGCTTCCGTCGCCTCCAGCTGGCGCCCGGCAAGAATTTTCCAGAAGCCGAAGTCACACTTCACGCAGGCGAACTTCTTGTAGTTCTCGTGTATTTCGGAGCCGCATTTGGGGCAGGCGACAGCAAGTGCGCCAAAATCTCCAGGGATGGTGTCATGCTCGAAATTCTTCGCTTGGCCGACGATGTGCTCGGTCATGTCGACAATTTCTTCCATGAACTTTTCACGCGACATTTGCCCTTTTTGCATCAGCGCAAGTTTTTGCTCCCATTCGGCGGTGAGTTCCGGCGAATACAGCTCCGGTATGCCAAGTCCATGCAACGCAATCATCAAGGAAGATGCTTTTGCGGTCGGCACAAGTTCGCGGCCCTCACGATAAATGTATTTCTCGTATAACAATCCCTCAATCGTCGCCGCGCGCGTGGCCGGGGTACCGAGCCCCTTTTCCTTCATGGCGGCCCGCAGATCTTCGTCGTCTATCGCTTTTCCCGCGCCCTCCATCGCCGAGAGCAGGGTTGCTTCCGTGTAGCGCGGTGGAGGTTTGGTTGCGTTCGCCTTGACCTCGACGGTCTGCGTCTTGACCTTCTCGCCTTCAGCAACCGCCGCCAGATTGGTGGATGCCGTTTCGTCATCGGCGTCACGACCGTACACAGCCAACCAACCGGGATTAACCAACACCTTGCCTTCGGACTTGAACGCTTCCCCCTCGACGCGCGTAATTCGCGTCGTTTGCATAAACTCGGCCGACGGATAGAACACCGCGAGGAAGCGCTTCACCACAAAGTCGTACAACTTTTGTTCGATTTCGTTTAGCGACTTCGGCTCTTGCAGAGTGGGGATGATGGCAAAGTGGTCGGAGATCTTTGAATTGTCAAAAATCCGTTTGTTTGGTTTGACCCAGCCGCTATCGAGCACCTTTTTTGCGGCGACGTTGTACGGACCATCCTTGAGCATTTCCAGTGTCTGCTTGACGGTCGGCAGATAGTCCTCCGGGAGTGCGCGCGCGTCTGTTCTTGGATAGGTGAGCACCTTGTGCTTTTCATAAAGCGCCTGCGCCAGACCCAATGTCGTCTTTGCCGAGAAACCAAAGCGCGAGTTCGCTTCCCTCTGCAGTGAGGTCAAATCAAACAGCAGCGGTGATGCCTGCGTGGTTGGTTTCGACTCTTCCTCCACAACGCCCATCTTGCCTAGGCACTTGGTAACGATGGCGCGAGCGCTCTTCTCATCCCAAAATCGCTCCGCCTTGAGTTGTTCGTCGTCGTCTGATTTTTTGAATTTCTCGTCCAGCCAGCGCGCTACAAAATCGCCACCGCTGGCGGAAAAATTGGCGTGCACTTCCCAATAGTTTCGCGACGTAAACGCCTTGATGCGCTCTTCGCGCTCGACCATGATCGCCAGCGTCGGCGTTTGTACCCGGCCCACGGTGGTGAGCTGGAATCCACCCGACTTGGAATTGAACGCCGTCATGGCGCGCGTTCCATTAATCCCGACCAGCCAGTCGGACTCGGAGCGACACACCGCCGCGTCGGACAAGCCCTGCATGGATTCGCCGCTGGACAGCGATTTGAAGCCGTCCCGGATAGACGACTGCGTCATCGATTGGAGCCACAGCCGTTTGATTGGCTGTTTGGCCTTTGCGTATTGCGCGATGTAGCGAAAGATCAGCTCCCCCTCGCGTCCTGCGTCGCACGCGTTAACCAAGCCGCTGA
>JAYVUH010000120.1:0-2184 GCA_043788115.1 Burkholderiales bacterium | reverse complement strand
CGACCGCATCGGCAAAACCGGCTTCGTCGTGTTCACTACCAAGGGCGGCGCAAATCGGGTGTATGAAGACGGCGGCGTGAAATTCACCCAGTGGGACGGCGCCGCACAGGCCACCGACAGCACCGGTCGTGCGTGGCGCGTCACCGAATCAGCGCTGACCACGTCAGACGGCCAGCGGCGTGCGCGTCTGCCGGCCCATCGCGCATTTTGGTTTGGCTGGGTGTCGCAGTTTCCCGATACCCGTCTGGTCAAATAAGTAAGAGTGATCTATTTGGCGACCACAGCCTCGACAATCCCGCCAAGCGCCTTGCGTAAGTTTTCCACCACGGGGCAACTCGCCGCGCCGTGTCTTTGCGCGAGAAAGGCCGGATCGTTGTAGCCCACCCATACCTGCCCCGACGCGTCTTCCCACACCAACCCCTTGAGCGGCAGATCGATGCCGGCCGACTGCGCGCATTCCATCAACGGCGTGCCGCCCTGAGGACTGCCGAAAATCAGCAACTCGGTGGGCCGCAAGGTTTTACCAATTTTCAGCGCGCCGCCAGCGTGGTCAATCCGTGCGAACACGTTGAGGCCGCGCTGCTTCACCACACCTTCAAGTTTGTCCATCGTCTCCTTGGCGCTGTGCGGGCTTCTTACTTCGATCATGCCATCTGCAGCGAAGACAGATGGGGCAAGCGCACACAGCGCAACCGCAACCAAAGTATTGACCAGAACAAAAATGCGTTTCATGAAGCTCCTCCCGAATGGTTATGAATGATGTCGCAAATCAGGTTTGCGGCCCGCCTAGATACGGGCCGCGCTGCGCGTTGGATGCACCCACCCGCAGGGCCAACGATGCCTGAGCCGCCATCCAGACCCCGGGTGAGCAACAATTATTGAAGCTACTTTTGCAGCAGGCAGTGGCTGGCGTTGAAAATGCCTTCGACTTTGATCACGGGATCAGTCACGCTTTGTCTCCCTGGAGTATTCTGATTGGGAAATTTGTTGAGGCGCTGCGCGGCAACCCGTTGGGGCAAGGCACGCAGTTGAACGCAATGCGCCGCCCGCACGGTAGTGCAGGCGCATGGAGAGCGGCAAATGCAATGGACATCGATGACACATTTAGCAAGCGCAAACAGGATGCGCGCTCTCGCGATCACACTTTGCTGCGTGCTCGGTGCGGCGTGGAGCGGCAGTGCCGCATCACAGACGTTGGAAATTCCGGCCAAACAACTGCGCATCATCGTCCCCTTCACCCCCGGCGGGCCGAATGACGTGATCGCACGCGTAATCGCGCAAAAGCTTACGGAACGATTCGGCCAGCCGGTGCTGGTCGAGAACCGTCCCGGCGCGGGTGGCAACATTGGCACCGCCTTCGTCGCCAAGGCGCCGCCCGACGGCAGCACCGTGCTGTTGCACTCGACCGCCTATGTCGTCAACGCGAGCCTCTACGCCAACTCCGGTTACGATCCGTTCCGCGATTTTGTGCCGGTCACACTCGCCGCAGTGTCTGATCTGATCTTCGTTGCGCATCCCTCGCTCGGTGTGCGCAGCATGCGCGAAGTGCCTGCGCTGTCGAAGTCCGCGCCAATCAACGTCGCGTCACCGGGGACCGGCACCACCGGCCACCTTGGCATCGAGATGTTCCGCAAAATGGCGGATGCCGATTTGGCGGTGGTGAACTACAAAGGAGCGGCGCCGGCGTTGCAAGAAGTTGTCGGCGGGCAGGTCAAGCTCGCGATGACCGCGATCCCGCCCACCATTGCGTTGATCAAGTCGGGCCGTCTGCTGCCGCTGGGTGTCAGCGGGTCAAAGCGTGCAGCGGCGTTGCCTGATGTGCCAACCGTGAGCGAGTCCGGCTACCCCGACTATCTGGTGGACAACATGTACGTAGTCGTCGCGCCGGCCGGCACGCCGCCTGCCGCAGCGCGGCTGTTGCGAGATCACATTGCGCAGGTGCTGGCGCTGGTCGATGTGCGCGAACGTCTCGCAGCGCAAGGCTACGAGACGGTCGCCAGCACGCCACAGGCGCTTGACGCGCGGCTGCGTGATGAGCACGCCAAGTGGGCGCGGGTGATCAAGGAATCGGGAGCACGGCCAGAGTAGAGGATGCACGATCAGCACCGCCGGCACGGGTACTCTACAAATCCGGTATGACAAAGTAATACCGACTACGGACGACCGTGACTAAACGTCGAAAAA
>JAYVUH010000119.1:0-2411 GCA_043788115.1 Burkholderiales bacterium | reverse complement strand
ACAAGGGTTTATCCCCACGCAAGTGAA
Organism: Burkholderiales bacterium; assembly: GCA_043788115.1. Taxonomy (GTDB): domain Bacteria; phylum Pseudomonadota; class Gammaproteobacteria; order Burkholderiales; family Usitatibacteraceae; genus UKL13-2. The sequence goes on along the minus strand of JAYVUH010000119.1, from coordinate 2,384 downwards.
CGTGAATTGATCGGTTGCGGATGTCGATCCGCCGGTGACAGTCCCGGTGACCGTCGTGACCGTCACCGATTGCGCGAATGCCACCAACGAAAAAAACGCCAAGATCAACACAAGAAAAACAATGCGGGCGAGCGACCGCATGCGCGGTCCCGCCAACGTGCAGTCCAACGCTACGATTGGGTTCATCGCCTTTCCTCCCTCTTAGCGATCGCCCAACGTCTGACCTGAGCCAGTGGATGCCAAGAATTTTATGGAAGGCTGAATGATGCGCTCTTTCTCGGTTTCCGTCGGTAAATCCGAATCGCACCGTGGTGGCGTTTGCCGGTGACGGTTGTTTTCTCATGACCGGTCAGGCGTTGGCGACGGCAGTGGGACCGAGGAGGATTTCTTAGCGTTTGCGTTTTGGCAACATCCGCAAATCCCCCTTAGTCCCTCCTTCGGCTGGCTCAGGACATGCGCTTTTCCAAAGGGGAAAATGGCTGGCGGTGAGTTCACCCAGATTCAGCAGTGCGAATTTCAACAGACTGCTAGCCGGCCTCCAAAGGGTGCGCGCGTTCGCGCTTAAAACCGAGAGCGCCGTTTGCCCGCTCTCGATCCGCTTGACCAACAGACGGTACACATCGGTATCGAAGGCCTGCGGCGTGGCCGACATGAGCTCAGCGAGTTCATGTTCGGCGCGTGCACTGCCGACCAGACACCATCGATCAAATACATGCACCTGCTCGAGTTCTCCGTCGGGATGCTCTTCGCGAAACGCGACCGGTCCGGCGAACGGCCAGACTGGCATGCGCCTGTCCGAAAGCGCTTCGAGCAATCGCAGATTGTGTTGCGCGAGACTCTCTTCACCTACACAGTGACCCTGGCACTTGCGAACCTGCCGACCAAAGCACGCGCTGCCACCCGGCTTGCCGGCGATCACGTGCCAACACAAGCCGTATTCTCCGGCCGCCTCATTGATGCTGGCTTTTGCCTTGGTCTTCGATGGAAACGGGCCGTACAGACCCGTGGTGTCGTGCAAGTCAATGTCAGTGACGCCAACGTATTGCGGCTGGCCTTCGATCGACGCAAGTTTAACGAACACCGACTCTTGGTTGCGTCGAAGCCGGTGGTTCCGCAGTGGCATACGCGTCTTGATCAGCGCAATTTCACGCAGCAGTGCGCCAAACTCGCCAGCGGTCTGTTCGACTTCGATACGCATGATCTCGGTTGAGAGGCGCATGTCATTGGCGCTACGATAGTCGCTCGAGAAATGCGAGCGAATGCGGTCGCGCAGATTGATACTCTTGCCGACGTAGATCGGCAGGTCGTTCACGCCATAAAACACATACACGCCCGGCCCTTCCGGGAGATTGTCGAGCACGCCCGGGGCCAACTGCGGTGGCAGGCTAGGCATCTTCAGCAGCACCTTGATGGCTTCATCAACGACCGGCTGCGTGTGCTCGCGAATCGCCACCTGCATAAATTGCCACGCGGCGCGCGCGTCGCCCAGCGCGCGGTGGCGTCCATCCATCGACAGCAGGTGACGATCGCGCAATTGATCCAACCCGTGACGGTTGTACTCGGGGTAGAGGCGTCGCGACAGCCGCACGGTGCAAAGTACATCGGCTGTGAAGCTCTCGCCCCGCCGGCGAAACTCGTTCTTCACGAAGCCATAATCAAATCGCGCGTTGTGCGCGACGAAAGTAGCATCGGCCAAGCGTGCTCGCACTTGATCCGCAATCTCGTCAAACGTCGGCGCATCGCGCACCATGGCGTTGGTGATGCCGGTCAGCGACTGGATCTCGATGGGGATCGAACACTGCGGGTTGACCAGTGTGCTCCACTCCTCGACGACCGTTCCATTCTCTACCGACACAATGCCGACTTCGGTGATGCGATCCGCGGTCGCGGTCATGCCGGTCGTCTCGAGATCGATGACGGCGAAGCGGCGGGGAACGTTAGAAAGTGCGGTGGGAGAAGAACTCACGAGCAGGACGAGTGGCTGTATATAACAACAGTATGCACCCGGATCGACCTGCACACCATCAGCGCATGGAATGTAAAACTTAATCTCGCCTATTGGCGGGCATTTTCAGGCATAAATGGCTGAAGGCGCCCGCCAATAATAGTGTTTTGCTTTCGAGCGATTCTAGAAACCTAAAATTTTGTCTCCCCGGCGAACAACCACAAGGGTTGCGCCGGTATAACAGTCGTTTTTAGAAGTTCCCCATTAGCGCATTCTCGTGATTCATTCCCAAATAATTCCATTTCCAAACCATTAATCATTTATTAACGGAGTAGCCCGTCATGGAGCGTAGCGCAATGCGGGACGGTGCTTGTGTGGTGACCGACCTGCAATACGCTGCGCTTCTTGCAGGCTACTGGTGTTGAATTTGAATCATTAA
>JAYVUH010000118.1:0-9107 GCA_043788115.1 Burkholderiales bacterium | reverse complement strand
ACCTTCGCCTCAATCGGTTCAGCGGCAACGACCGCGTTCATGGCGGCGTTTAACTGCCCCATGATGTCAGTCTCATCATTCGGCAGATACATCCCCGCGATCAAGCGGTCGCGCGCCGCAGATGGCGTAATCAAAATCTTCGCCACTTCGTGACCAAGATCGTCAGACGGCTGGATCAGCGTCATGCCTTTCGGGAATACCAAACGCCGCAACACCCACGCGATCGGACGATTCGGGAAATTTTTCATGATGCCGTCCATGGCCACCTGAATTTTGAAGGCGCAATCGTATAACGCCCACTTGAGCAACGGTAATTCATCCTTCTGCTGACCGCGCTCGTCGTAGAACTTCAAGGCGCAAGACGACAGGTACAGCAGCGACAGCACGTCGCCCAAACGCGCGGACAGCTTTTCCTTGCGCTTCAGCGAGCCGCCGATGACAAACATGGAGACATCAGCAAGCAACGCAAACGCCGACGAGAAGCGTGTCATCTGCTGGTAGTAGCGTTTGGTATCGGCACACGCCGGGGCGGGCAGACCGACGCCACCGGTGATGCCAAGCCAGAGTGCGCGACCGGCATTGGAAATGGTGAATTTGATGTGTCCCCAAAACGCATCGTCAAACGCGTCAATCGAGTCGGCGCGAGCGGCGTTCATTTCTTTCAGCACCCACGGATGGCAGCGAATCGCGCCTTGCCCGAAAATGATCAACGAGCGCGTCAGAATGTTCGCGCCCTCCACGGTAATGGCGATCGGCACCTGCTGATAGGCCCGGCCCAGATAATTGTTGGGTCCGAGACAAATGCCTTTGCCACCGTGAATGTCCATGGCGTCGATCACCACCTGACGCATGCGCTCGGTGGCGTGGTATTTTGAAATTGCCGACAACACGGAAGGCTTCTCACCGAGATCAAGCGCGCCGGCCGTGATGGTACGCGTCGCATCCATCAGGTAGGTCATCGCGCCGATGCGGGCCAACGGCTCCTCGATGCCTTCAAACTTGCCAATTGCCGTTTTGAACTGCTGACGAACGCGTGAATATGCGCCGGAGGTAAATGACGTCACCTTGCCTGCCGCAATTGACTGCGCGGGCAGCGAGATGGAGCGGCCTGCAGCGAGGCACTCCATCAGCATGCGCCAACCTTGACCCAGCATTGGCTGGCCGCCGATGACCCAGTCCATCGGGATAAACACGTCTTTGCCAGAATTGGGCCCGTTCATAAACGCAGCATTCAGGGGCATGTGACGGCGACCGATATTGACGCCCGGATGGTTGGTTGGGATGAGTGCGCAGGTAATGCCCAGGTCGGTGTCGCCGCCCAGCAATTTGTCGGGATCGTACGCCTTGAATGCCAGACCAAGAATGGTCGCAATCGGCCCGAGCGTGATGTAGCGCTTTTCCCAGGTCACGCGCAGGCCCAGCGTTTCAACACCTTGCCACATCTGTTTGCAGACAATGCCGGCATCTGTCATCGATGCGGCGTCCGACCCAGCCTCCGGCGCGGTCAGCGCAAAGCACGGGATATCAATTCCTTTGGCCAATCTCGGCAGGTAGTGGTCCTTCTGTTCTTTAGTACCGTAATGCATCAGTAGCTCGCTAGGCCCGAGCGAGTTGGGGACCATGACGGATACCGCACCAGTGGCTGAGCGCGTCGAAATCTTCATCACCACTTGGCTGTGGCCATAGGCCGAGAACCCCTTGCCGCCGTACTCTTTGGGGATGATCATGCCGAGGAAGCCGTGGTCTTTGATGAATTGCCACACCTCGGGCTGCAAATCGTGGAGTTCGTGGGTCGACTTCCACTCGTCCAGCATGCTGCAAAGCTGGTTGGTCGGTCCGTCGATGAAGGCTTGCTCTTCAGCCGACAGCGTTGCCCGTGGTACCGCCAGCCACTTGTTCCAGTCTGGCTTGCCGGAAAATAGGTCGCCGTCCCACCACACTGTTCCCGCCTCGAGTGCTTCTTGCTCAGTCGAGGACATCTGCGGCAACAACGTCTTGTAGATCGCGAAAATCGGAGACGACAGTAGCGCGACCCGCACCGGCTTGACGTTGGCGATGACCGCCGCCGCGAGAAAAATAAACCAAGCGATACCCGCGATCGCGCCACTTAGCACGCCACTCGCTGATCCCACAACGAGCGTAATGCCCATCGCCAGCGACCAGGCGATGGCTGACGCAGAGTGGTAGGCCAGCGCCCACATGACAACAAACAAAACGAATAAACAAATGAAGAAGGTCAACATGGTATTTCCCTTTGCGTAAAACTAACTAGTCATGGTCGGCAGCGTCGGCGTTCAATCTTGGTCTGAAAACCATTGGTCGGAGCCCTGAATATTCGCAACTGGCGCCCGAAGACCGGCAGCCAAGAACGGCGCGAGACGTTTCAGGAGCAATTCATCGTTATCGGTATTTTCCGGATCATATTGAGCGATCAATTTCAGGCCGTCAGTACCGGCGAGCGTGTAAGACAGCGCGCCCATGACGAAGTGCAGACGCCAAGACGCCTCCTCGCGCGGCAAATGCGGTAGCGCGTGGCCGAACGCGGCGCGAAAACGGCCGATCATTTCGGCGTACTGGCTTGAGAGGAACTCGCGGATAAACGGCGCAGGATCTGCATAGGCTCGTCCAAGCAGTCTCAGAAAATTCTTTCCACCTTGCTCATGGTCGCGAGCCAACTTGAGCGCGGGAATGAACATCGCCGAGATGATCTTTTCACAGGTCAGCGCCTTTCCAGCGGCGGCGGCTTCATATGCGGCCAGCAGCGCCATGCGGTCGCGATTCATCGGATCGAGGCGACGGGTAAAAACCGCTTGGAAGAGCTCTTCCTTCGAACCGAAGTGGTAGTTGGCCGCCGCGAGGTTGACGCCAGCGGCCGTCGTGATGAGGCGCAGGCTGGTCGCCTCAAACCCGTGCTCCATGAAGAGTTCTTCGGCGGTATCCAGAATCCGGCGTTTGGTATCGCCAAGGTCAGGACTCTTGGGACTCGAGTTGGGTGTCACACCCGCCGACGAAGTGCTCGAAAGTGATGCCACCTGCCCATCTACTGGCAATCGTCGGATCGCTTGGCTATGCATTGGTCATTCATTTCAATGAGTTACGAGATTTAACGAGAAATTCAAACGCTCGTTTGAAATGAGCGTATTACCTCTTCGTGATAGGTGTCAATCACTTTTGATGCTGCATTGCAGCATTCGGCGCGCCTCATGGCGTGCTACGCGCAGAAATCTCTCGCCGCATGAGCGGCCACCACGCCCAGTGGGCAGCCAGAAATCAAAAAAGCCGCTGAATAAGCGGCTTTTTTGATTTCTGCGACAAATCTAGTTCTTCTTGATGGCTTCGAGCATCTTGAAGGTCGACTTGTTTGCGCCGATAAAGAGGCGTTTGAAATATTTGCCCAAGCAACGACGCTCTAGCGTGTTGCGGCGGGTACGCTTGCGTTCGCCTGCCATGGTGTACTCCTGAATGTGAATCGAATCAACGATCTACTATTATAGAGAAAAGGGGCGGCACTGTCACTCCGCCCAGCCACGCCACCCTCCTTCGCTAGACGCCAGCCCGCGTCAACGGTGCTTTCAGCGCCTCACTGAGCGTGTTGGCCGCTTCGGCAAGGTGTGCTTTGGCTTCTTTGCTCATCGGCTTGGCCATCGCCACGCGAATCTGCCCCTGCAACTGCAACGCACTTTCACGCATCAGACTACGCGCGTCGGCCGGGGTGTTGCCGGACGGTCTGAGCAACGATCCCGATACCCGCTTAATGTGGTCGCGCTGCAAATTGCGCCGCATGGTGTTGATGTCGCCGCCGGTTTTCAATTCTGCCCAGATTGAATTTTGCAACGTATCGTAGATCTCCGATAACTTCATCGTCTGCGCAGCAGTTTTGTCCTGGCTATCCAATAGGCGCTGTGCCACCGAGTCTGCGTACAGGATATCGAGCACGCCGCGCTGTGCATTGATGACGCTGTTGGCGATCGAAATATCAGCGCTACGGCCGGGTCCAAATCGGTCGAAATGATCGATGGCCAAGCGCGAGACAAACTCCGGCTTGAACTTGAAGCTCTCAACCTTGAACAACCCATCCGTCAGGAGCTGTAGTGCCTCGCGCTGCTTGGCGACTGGTGTTGGTGTGTACAGCGCATTCGTCGTTCCTGCACGATCACGCACATGCTTGACACCGCCGATGTACTTTGCAACCAGCGGCGCGGCGCGTGAATAAGAGCGAAAGCCCGAGACAAACGAACGCGTGAGGCGCTCATAGCTCTCACCAGGCGGCAGCTTTAGATCCTGGACGCGATCCCACAGCTCGCGCGACAACTTCATGCTCTTCTTGTAGTACTCGAGCGGGTTGGCGCCCATGTCAAACGTGTTGACTTCCGGATCCATGCCACCCGAGTCTTCGTCGGTCGCGTAGACCAGCAGCGGATTGCTGGTCGCCTTCGACGCGATGGCCGCGAGTTCGGCTTTCTCGTTCTTCGCATCGAGCGGCTTGTAGGCATATTCGACCGCCAGATAGTCGTACGGACCCAGCGTAGACATGACGTACTCGCCCTGCTTCTCCCCCTTCAGGGCAAGATTGAACGGGTTGTAGTCCATGACCGAACCGGCAAGACCGTTTACCTTGGTAAAAGCAGGATCCTGAATTTGTTTCATCGTGTAAATGGTCGACGAACGGAAATTGTGACGGAACCCCAGCGTGTGGCCGATCTCGTGCATGATCACGTCGAACACATAGGCCTGCGCAAGTTGCTCTGCCTCTGGCGAATCCATATCCATGCCGCGCGCTTCGAGGATATCCATTGCGAAGTGCAAGTCGTCGGCTTTCTCGGTCATGTAATTGCACTGCAAGAACATCGCCTGCTGCTTGAGTGACGCCGACATCGCGCCGGCGATGCCGGCGTCGAACACCATCGGCTTGCCGATATCTTCCGCCACCAGTCGGCGCGCCCCGCGTGCGAACACATCCGACATGCCGATGTCGGCATCAAGAATTTCGCCCGTGCGCGGGTCCTTGTGGGATGGCCCGATCGCGAAGCCGACATCGGCACCGGTGAACCAACGAATCGACGCATGACGCGCGTCCATCGAATCGAAGCTGTCTTTGTCGGTCTGTTGCTTGGTCACGATGGCGTTCTTGAAGCCAATTTTCTCGTAGGCTTTATTCCACTCAAGAATTCCACCCTCAACTGCTTTGCGATACTTGACCGGAATGTTCTTGTCGAGCCAGTAGGTGATCGGCTCCTTTGGCTCGGACAACGCGGCAGCCGGATCTTTTTTCTCCAGGCGCCAGCGATTTACATAGTGCTGTTTTGTCTTTGGCGAAAGATCTTCGTCGTAGTTCACCCGTGAACTCACAAAGTGGCCGACGCGTTCATCTGCAATCCGTGGTGCCATCGGCTGATCCGGCAATTTTGCAAATGAATAATAGAAGCTCACGAACAAGCTGCGCGGATCAGGGGTGGCACGCGGCGGAGACGGCATCGGTACCGGCGACGGGGTCAGCGGTGGTGCCGACAGCTTGGGTACGTTGAAATGGGCTTGCACCTTCATGCCGGTGATCATCTCGTTGTTGTTGAGATGTGTGAAGCTGGTGTTGCGTGTGTCGAGGCCAAACGGCATGCGATAGGCAAATTCGAGGCGGGTCAGGTAGCCAGGAATATCAACAAACAACAGCGCGTTGGCTTCAATCAGGATCGCCTTGGTCTCCGGGTCAGGTGAGGAGACGGCTGCGGCGCTGGAGAGCAACGAATCCGAAAAGCTCTCAGAAACAAACTGCGCCTGTGGCGTGCCTTCCTTGGCGTAAAACTCGGCGTTCTTGGCGATCAATTGGACGTGGTTACCAATTTTCCGGAACACCGCCATTTCCGAGCCCCCCATCTGCGAGCCATACAGGCCGCGCTCGCCGACGCTTTGCGGGATGTTGTAGGTAAAAAAGAAGGGCTTATCGAACTGGTCAGGTTTGATCGCCAACCAGACTTTTTCGTCCTTCTGGTAGGTCGTGAAGAAGCCGGCGGTCATCTTGGCATCTTTGATAATGTCTTTGAACGGGCGCGGCGCACCCGGGGTTGCAGCGCTCGGCGCTCCGGCTGTCGGCGGAGTCCCGCCATTCGGTGCCGCACCCGACGGTGGGCCGGCCGCTGGCGCTTGCGCCAGCGCTACCGACGTCAGCGTCGCAAGGACCGCTGCAACGAGTGTTTTTTTGACAAGCGGATACATCGATGAACGCTGTGCGACCAGTGACAAATGCATGAATGACCCTTCCCTGTTGGTTTTTTGTGGTGATCGACGGAGCGCACCCTTAGCGAGGGCACATCTCCTCCACGGTACGTTGGACCGCGGCAATGGTTTGTACGATGAATTTGCGACGGAGTGCAGAATTGGTTCCAACAACGACACGATGCGCTGACGACCTGCGTCGTCAACACGACAAAAAAACGGAGCCACACGGCTCCGTTTTTGTGATTTAAGGCTAGCCTATACCGAGAACGATGAGCCGCACCCACAGGTGCTGCTGGCATTCGGATTTTTGATCACAAACTGCGCCCCTTCGAGCCCTTCGGAATAGTCGATTTCGGCGCCGATCAGATACTGATAGCTCATTGGATCGATGAGCAGTTGGACACCGTTTTTCTCCATCACGGTATCGTCTTCGTTGGAAATCTCGTCGAAGGTGAAGCCGTACTGCAAGCCTGAACATCCGCCGCCGGTGACAAACACCCGCAACTTGAGGTCGTTATTGCCTTCTTCAACGATCAGCGCCGCCACCTTCTGGGCTGCATTATCGGTAAAGACCAGCGGGGCTGGCATCATGGACATATCGTTCATTTAGTTCTCCTTACTGCAATAAATCGGGGCTTCTGAATGGATATCAAGCAGAAGCGACATCAGCCTTGTGCGGGCTTGAATTCAATGACTTTATCGTTGGTCCGCGCGTCAGAATCATGGACCATCCGACCCATGACGATGGCGCCGACGTGAATTTCGATGATTTTGTAGGTCACGTCCCCTGTGACACGCGCTTTGGGCATGAGTTCGAGATACTCGCGTGCGTGGATGGGGCCCGCCACGGAACCATTGACCACGACGTGCGCGACCTCAATTTCACCTTCCACTTTGGCCAGTTCTGAAAGCACCAAGGTGCCCGGCTTATCGCCGACCGCCTTGATATTGCCCTTAACCGTTCCGTCGATGCGCAGGCCACCGGTGAATTGAATATCACCGATGATGACCGATCCCGCACCGATCAGACTATCGATCGCGTTGGGTTTGTTCGTCTTGGAATTAAACATCGCCTTCTCCTCACTCACCTACAAATTGAGACTTCGCTGGCTACGGACCTCATAACCAGGGACACTCAACACGCGCACTTGCACGTTTTTCAGCGTAGATCCCTCTGGAATTCTAAACCTGCCGTCGATCTTTTGGTAGAAACGGAACTCGATCTCCCCGCCAGCGGCGCGCAGCTGGGTGTCATTGGGAAAGCTGAGCACGGTCTGCGGCCCCGCACCGCCCGGCTGCACACGGGCAATCACTTGCACCTTGCCTTTGAAGTCCTTCACGCGCTGTCCGCCCTGAGTCAACAGGAGGCGATACCGAAACTCGTTCGGCAGTGCATCAGGTTCAATCTTGAAATTTTGAATTGCAAGCCCTTCAGGAACGCTTCCAGAGGACATGACGTTCCGCAAAAACCCAATATCTTCCTTCAGGCTAGCGTTCTCCTCACTCAGCTGGGCCAGGTTTTTTGTCAGCTCAGCCTGCGCCGCCATCTCTACCTTCAACTGGCTTTCTTTTTCATTGAGCGCGGATTTTGTCGAATCGTAGCCTTGCTTCAACTTGGCGCTTTCCGCCATTAATGCGGCAATCTGCGTCGTCGCCTCGTCGCGATTAAAGCCGGTGATGCGATAACTATTGTCGACAACGACCCACGCAATTGCCGCAGCGATACCCATCGCCACACCATAACCGGCGAATTTCACGTACCACGGGACGTGGGATCGTATAGCGAGCTTCTCCGACCGGATACCGATCTTGGACCGTATCTTCCGCCATGACCCGCGTAGTTTCATCTGGCTCAGCATGTGCGTGCGCTTTTGTTTCCCAGAGTAAGTACCTGCAAACAGTTTCAGTTCGTCACCGGCCACGGCAAATCGGGTCAGCATTACGTGCAAAAAGCCGCATCAGGCGGCTTTTTGCATTTTTCTTCGTTGCCGAATCCGCGTTTAGCGCTTCGAGAACTGCTTGCGACGACGCGCCTTGTGGAGACCCACTTTTTTGCGTTCGACTTCGCGCGCATCACGTGTTACCAGACCCGCTTTCGACAGCTGCGGCTTCAGTGTTGCATCAAAGTCAATCAGCGCGCGCGTAATGCCATGACGAACCGCGCCAGCTTGACCCGATTCACCGCCACCGAACACCGTGACCATGATGTCAAATGCTTCGGTATTGCCAGTGAGTTCCAATGGCTGACGAACGACCATGCGGCCGGTTTCGCGCGAAAAATAAATGTCCAGCGCCTTGTCATTTACAACAATCTGACCCTTGCCCGGCTTGATGAACACACGTGCAACCGCGCTCTTGCGACGACCCGTACCATAGTGATATTTACCGACCATTTTCGGGTTCCTTAAATCGTAAGTTCTTTAGGCTGCTGTGCAGCATGTGGATGGGTGCCACCAGCGTAGATCTTGAGTTTCTTGATCATCGCATAGCCAAGCGGGCCCTTTGGCAACATCCCTTTGACGGCCTTTTCAAGCACGCGCTCTGGATGCTTCTGCTGCAGCTTGTTGAAGTTTGTTTCATAGATACCGCCCGGATAACCCGTGTGACGATAGTAAATCTTGTCTTCAGCTTTATTGCCCGTCACACGCAGTTTCTCAACGTTGGTGACAACAATAAAATCACCGGTGTCAACGTGCGGCGTGTATTCCGGCTTGTGTTTGCCACGCAGACGACTCGCCACTTCTGCGGCCAAGCGACCCAACACTTTGTCGGTCGCGTCAACGTGATACCAGCCGTGCACAACTTCATGCGCTTTGGCGGAAAAGGTCTTCATAATATGCTCACTTAAAAATCGGTTTCGGCTTTGCCTGCCAACGCTGACTGCCAATACCGCG
>JAYVUH010000117.1:0-2600 GCA_043788115.1 Burkholderiales bacterium | reverse complement strand
GTTGCTTGTAGTCGAGAAACGGTTTCATCTCGTCGTCGGTCAGGAACTCCAGTTTGGTGATGCCGATGCCGTGCTCGCCAGAGATGACGCCGTTGAGCTGGCGCGCGAATGCCATGATGCGCGCGACCGACTGGTTAGCCTCCTGCAACATGCCGTAGTCGTCCGAATTCACCGGGATATTGGTGTGGACGTTACCGTCACCGGCGTGCATATGCAGCGCCACAAACACGCGCGAATGCAGCACCTCCTTGTGAATCGCATCGAGGCGCTTGACCACGCCGGCAAACATGCGGCCACCGAAGATGTCATGCAGGGGCGCGCGCAGTTCGGTTTTCCATGAAGCGCGCAAGTTGTAGCTTTGCAGCGCTTGGAAAATTGTCGTGATGTTGGCGATGCTCAGGTCGGCAGCGTTGCTGGCGTCCTTGATGGGTAGCTTCGACAACGGCGCGTCGAGGTTGTCGAGATAGAACTGCCAGCGAGCGCGGACGTCGGCGAACAACTGATGCGCGTCGTCGATGCGCGTCCCGACGATTTCGTCGTGGGCGATGTTCTCGTCCTCAAGATCAAGCGGCAATCTGCCAGCCACAAAGTTGGACAAACGGTCAATCAAACGGATCTTGTTTTTCAGCGACAACTCGATGTTGATGCGCTCGATACCTTCCGAGTAGTCGCCGAGTCGATCCAACGGGATGACGACGTCTTCGTTGATCTTGAACGCGTTGGTGTGCTTGGCAATGGCGGCGGTGCGGGCGCGATCGAGCCAGAATTTTTTGCGCGCGTCAGCGTTGACGGCAATGAAGCCCTCACCATGGCGCGCGTTTGCTAGCCTGACGACCTGACTTGCTGCTTCCATGACGGCGTTCTCGTCGTCGGACACAATGTCGCCGATCAACACCATCTTCGGCCGTTGATTGCGGCGCGATTTTGTCGCGTATCCGACCGCCTTAAGATAACGTTCATCGAGGTGTTCGAGTCCCGCCAGCACCGCGTGCGGGTGGGCGTCGATAAACTCCTTGATCTCGACAATCGACGGCACGGCTTCCTTGACCTGCCCGAAAAACTCCAGACACACCGTGCGAATGTGCTTGGGCATGCGATGCAAAATGAAACGACCCGACGTGATGATGCCGTCGCAGCCTTCTTTTTGAATACCCGGCAGCCCGGACAAAAATTTGTCGGTGACGTCCTTGCCGAGCCCGGTTTTGCGAAATGACGGCCCCGGAATGGCGAGCGTTTTTTGCTCTTTAATATTGCGGCCGCTCTCGTCGAACGTTGTCACTTTGAATTTGGCGACAGGAATATCGTGGATCTTGCCGAGGTTGTGCTCCAGCCGCTCGACCTCCATCCATAGCCCGTCCGGCGTGACCATCCGCCACGACGCAAGGTTGTCGAGCGCGGTACCCCAAAGCACGGCTTTCTTGCCGCCAGCGTTCATGGCGATATTGCCGCCGATGCACGAGGCGTCCGCCGATGTCGGGTCGCACGCCCACACCAGATCTGCCGCTTCTGCGGCCTCCATCGCACGCTTGGTCACCACACCCGCACCGCAGCGGATGGTGGCGACAGCGTCATCCACGCCGGGCAGTGCGATGCGTTCAACCGCGCCGAGCGTATCGAGCTTTTCGGTATTGATGATGGCCGACATTTTCGTCAGCGGGATGGCGCCGCCCGTGTAACCGGTACCGCCGCCGCGCGGAATGATGGTCAGCTTGAGTTCAATCAGCGCGCGAACCAGCGGCGCGACCTCGTCTTCGGTGTCCGGATAAACCACCACAAACGGGTATTCGACGCGCCAGTCGGTCGCGTCGGTGACGTGCGAGACGCGCGCCAGTCCGTCAAAGGCGATGTTGTCGCGCCGCGTCACTTTCGCCAGTCGCCGTTCGACTTTCTTACGCAAATCCCAGGTGTCCCGAAACTCTGTTTCGAAGCGAGCCACTGCGGCGTAAGCGCGCGCTAGGAGCGTTGCCACCTGTTTGGACTTGACGTCAACATCAGCAGCAGCCGCAGCTGCCACGTCGGCATCAGCACCGGGCTGGTCGGTAGTGATGTCGGTGGCGCGACGTTTTTCAATTTCCCCGAGCCGATGACGCATGGCGTCAATCAACATCGCACGGCGCTTGGGGTTATCCAGCAAATCGTCCTGTAGATAGGGGTTGCGTTCAACCACCCAGATATCCCCTAGCACCTCGTAGAGCATGCGTGCGCTGCGGCCAGTCTTACGCTGGTCGCGCAGTTGGTTCAGGGTGTCCCATGCATCTGGCCCGAGCAGGCGTATGACGATCTCACGGTCGGAAAACGAGGTGTAGTTGTACGGAATCTCGCGCAGGCGTGGCGCGCTGGATTCGATTAACGTGCCGTCGTTCGATGCGGTGATGGGCCGGCCACCGGGAAGTCTGGCGGCAAGTAGTTGAGCGTTTGTGGCCATCGAGGGTACTACCTTCGTTCATGCGCGATTGCATTCGTGCGTTGATTCTACCGCAGTGCAACATGGCGATATTCACTCTGCGACGCTGGGGTCCTGCGTGCTAATATTTCCGTCCGAAATCTGACCACAGCTGGCGCTCGAATGTTCGTCAGCGCTTGCATAAAATCACAAACTC
>JAYVUH010000116.1:0-3713 GCA_043788115.1 Burkholderiales bacterium | reverse complement strand
TCATTTTGAATTGCCGCGTTTGCTGACTGCGCAGCAACGAGCGTTGCCTTCGTGTCGCGGCTCTGCGTCAAGTAGCTGATTTGCGCCAGGCGTGGCGCGACCGAAGAAGGGTTGGCCTTAATCGCCCGATCAAAGGTTGCAGTAATTTCCTTGCGAGTTGCATTTCCGGCGATCTGTGTTTGCGCTAAACTCAGGAGCGCACCCTCGTGGTTCGGTTCCTTCTTGAGAATCGCCTCAAATCGAGATGACGCCGCAGTAAAGTTCTTGTCCGTGATGTCGATGCCCGCAAGCACGCGTGCTGCAGGCAGGTAATTGGCCTGTATGGAAAGTGCTTTTTCCAAGTAGATGCGTGCGCTCTTGACGTCATTTTTTGCGAGATACACGGCACCTTTGATGCTATTGGCGAGTGGGTCGCCGGGAATTTTGTTCTCGAGCATTGCGACGGCCGACAACGCCTTGTCATACTCTTTACGTGTCATATAAGTAGCAATCAGTGCGAGATCCGATTGATATTGGGTCTTGTCCTGGCCGGACGTCGCCTCCAGATCAAATAGCGCGCGCTCCGTTTCACCGCTCGCAAGCCGAATTTGGGCCAGCCTGATTTTAATCGCAGAATTGTCTTTTTCCAGAGCAAGCGCCTTATCGTAGTAGGCGGTGGCATCTTTGAGTTTGTTGTTTGCAATGGCGACTTCGCCGGCTGCCCGCAAAACGGCCGCATCATTTGGCGCAATCGCAAGAGCAGGCATGATTGACTCCTCCGCTTTCGCGGGTTGGCCTTGTCGCAAATAAGTCGCTGTCAATAAATTTCGCGCGTACAAATTATTGGGGAATTTCGAAATCACCTTGCGTAGATAATCGGCCGCCGTCGACAATGCGCCGAGTTGATACTCGGCAGCCCCGGCAAGCAGCATTGCTGGAACTTGATCGGGGGCAGCGTTGAGCACTTGCAACACCGCGTCGCGCGCCTTCAATGGCTCGTTTTTCCTGAACGCCAGCAGGGCTTCCAGATATTTGCTGCGCACGTCGCGCGGAAGTGCTTTTTTCATCTCCTCGATGGCGGCGTTGGCAAGGTCAAACTTGGCAGCCGCGATCAAGAGCGACACAAGTGCGAATCGCGCCTGGCCGTTGTAGGGCATTACGTTGACAAGCTTGGTCAACACCACCACCGCTTCATCTGATTTTCCCTGCGTAGCCAGCAAGTCGGCTTTGAGTGCAAGCGCGTGCGGCGAGTCAGGCTGCTTCACAAGAATGTCGTCAGCGATGGCGGTCGCGCCAACGATGTCGCCAGATGCTGCAATATTCCTGCCCTCACCTACACGTGCCCGCAGATATCCGGGTGCGCTTGTGAGCGCGGCCGTAAATGCCTCACGCGCTTGCCTGGGTTGCCCCAACGCGAGATACGCCTCACCGACATCGGCCTTAATCGATGCCTGCAGCTCTGGATCGCGAACCTGCACATTTGCAAACTCGGTTACGAGTTTCTTTAGTTCGCCCAAACCCAGCATCACTTTTGAGAGTTCGGGATAAACTGCATCGGCCGAATATTTCAATTCCAATGCCTGTCGCAATTGAATCTGTGCAGCGGTGTAATCACCTTGTCCGATCAAGGCTTCCGCGAGCAGATAGCGGATCTCGCCATTGTCTTTCTGTTTGAGCGCATTCTTCAGTTCAATCGATGCCGCTGAAAAATCCTTTTTCGCAAGGTATTGCTTCGCCGACACAACGAGCGCATCGGACTTGATTTCGCCGCAACCGCCAAGCAACGCCATCACCGCAACTGTAACCACTAGTGCGTTACGCACCTTACCTGCGCCCATACTCAATCCCGTTGAAATTAGTTGGCATCACGCACTCCTGAGCCCCGCAGGCTGAAACGGTCGAGAAGTTCATAAAGTGTCGGTCGACTGATGCCAAGCATTTCGGCCGCTTTGCTCAGGTTTCCGTCTGCCCGCCCCAGCACGCGTACCACAGCCTGCTTTTCGGCGACGTCACGCACCTGGCGAAGGTTCAGCATGGGGTTGTCAATTTCAACGCTCAAGCCAAGATCTGCCCTCGCAATAACGTTGCCTTCAGCCATGATCACCGCACGCTTGATGCAATTCTCCAGTTCGCGGACATTGCCCGTCCAGGGATGTGCTTCAATGGCATTTATCGCTTCTGGCAATAGTGTCAACGTGCTGCGGTGCTGTTCATCCGCGAAGCGCCGCACAAACGCATGCGCGAGTAACCCTGCATCGCCAGGCCGGGATCGAAGCGGAGGAATTTCGAGCACAATTTCCGCGAGACGAAAATAGAGGTCTTCGCGAAAATTTCCTTGGCCGATCATGTCCTTCAGGTTTTGGTGTGTCGCGCAGACGATACGAACATCAACAGCAATTTCCTCACGCCCGCCGACTCGTTCGATTACGCGCTCTTGCAGGAAACGCAGCAATTTGCCTTGCAACGGAAGCGATAGATCGCCAATTTCATCGAGGAAAAGTGTGCCCTTGTTTGCAGTCTCGATTTTCCCCAGTGTTTGCTTTGTCGCACCAGTGAATGCACCCTTTTCGTAACCGAAGAGCTCGCTTTCCAGCAGTGTTTCGGGTATTGCCGCGCAGTTGATTGCCACCCAGCGCTCTTTGCGGCGCGGAGAAAGTTCATGTAATGCCCGCGCTACTAGTTCTTTTCCTGTTCCCGACTCGCCAAGGACCAAAATTGTCGCCGAGGTTGTCGCAACTTTTTCAGCTGTTCGACAAAGTCTCAGCATCTCGGTGTCACGCGTAATTATTCCAGCAAACCCGGCTGGCTTGGCAGCGTCATGCAATCGCCGATTTTCTTCCTGAAGTTCATAAAGGCAAAACGCACGTTCGATCGTAAGTGAAAGCAACTCCGGCTCGAACGGCTTCGCGTAAAAATCATAGGCACCAAGGCTGATCGCTTTGAGCGCGTTGACGCGATCATTCTGTCCGGTAAGCACGATTACCTTGGTGTGAGGTGCAATCGCAAGAATCTGCTGAAGCAGCTCCAAGCCCACCGTTGGGTCATTTGGATGTGGGGGCAAACCCAAATCCATCGTTATTACAGCAGGCTCATGTCTGCGTACTTGCGCAATCGCACTTTCCGCATCGCTGGCGACCAGAGTTTCATTGCGGTCAAATGCCCACCGCATTTGTTTCTGGAGTGCCGGATCGTCCTCGACGATCAACAGCGGCTTTCGCTTGATATCGTTCATTCAGTTTCTTGCGTTGACATGGGCAACGTGGCATCACCTGCAAGGGGCAGAAATACTCGGAAACAGCTCCCGGAATTCTTGACACTATCTACTTCGATTCGACCGCCAATTCCGTTTATGTACTGAAAACTCTCATTCATGCCAATACCCATTCCTTGTGGCTTCGTCGTCTGGAAAGGCCTGAATAATCGTTCGCGCACAAATTCTTCGCTCATGCCGACACCACCGTCTACGATTTCAATGACTGCGTATTCTGCTTTTGCATATGCGCGCACTTTTATTTGACTTCCTTTATCGCCCGTTGCCTCGATCGCGTTTTGCACGATATGCCCGATCACGCGCTCAAGCTGTTCTTCGTGGGCAAATGCGCGGATATCTTGTCCGGATTCTACTTCAATGCCAGCGTGGTATAGCCGCTTGGCGGCAACAACGCGGTCGATCAGTTCACGCAGATGGATCGGGCTGGTCTTGACCCCGGGAGTTGCACCTGCGGCGAGCTGAA
>JAYVUH010000115.1:0-11846 GCA_043788115.1 Burkholderiales bacterium | reverse complement strand
ATTTGCGAGCAGATCGGCGAAGTCACCGGCAAGGGCCCGGTCGAGCGCGCCGTGGCGAGGATCGTTACGCCTGGCACGCTCACCGACAGCGCTCTGCTTCCAGCCGAACGGGACGTGCTGGTCGCGTCGTTATTCGAAATTGAAAATGTGGTCGGCGTAGCGTCGCTATCGCTGGCCAGCGGGCAGTTCCGGCTGCGCAACGCGAGCCGTGGAGCACTCCAATCTGAACTCGAGCGCCTGCAACCAGCCGAGTTGATTCTCTCGGACGCGTTCTTGGATCGTCTCAGCGTCAGCGGTGTGCCAGGCGCGGCAGCACGTGCGTTGGGACTGTCCAACACTGCAATCCGTCGAATGGCCGATTGGCAATTCGATCTGGCGACCGCGTTCAAGCTGCTGAATACGCAGTTCGGCACCAAAGATCTGGCCGGCTTCGGTACCGAAGGCATGGAAGCCGCGCTGTGCGCGGCGGGTGCGCTATTAGGGTACGTACAACAAACCCAGCGTGCGGCGTTGCCCCATATTTCCGGGCTCAGCGTTGAACGCGACGACGCTTATCTGCGAATGGATGCCGCAACCCGCCGCAATCTGGAGATCACCGAGACCATCCGCGGTGAACCCCGGCCAACATTGTTTTCGATCCTCAACAGCACCGTCACAGCAATGGGGGCGAGACAACTGCGTGAGTGGCTGCACAATCCACTGCGCGATCGCAATCTTATCGCCGCCCGTCACGCGGCAACGCATGCCCTTTCTGCCGTGGCCTCTGACATTCAGCACGTCCTTGCTGACTGGGCGGACATCGAGCGGATCGTCACGCGCGTCGCGTTGGCCACCGCACGGCCGCGCGATCTGGCAGCGCTGCGCGCGGCGCTGACCACCCTGCCCGCGTTGAATAGTGTAGTGCGCGATATTGAAAATCCAGCATTGGCGGCGCTCTTCAAGGCATTTGTGCTCGAATCGCCCGTCATTGCTTGTCTTTCGAATTCGATTGCTGATGAGCCCGCCAACGCGGTGCGCGATGGCGGCGTCATTCGCGATGGCTTCGACGCAGAGCTCGATGAGCTGCGCGGCATGCAGTCCAATGCCTCGGCTTTTCTACTAGCACTCGAGGCACGCGAGCGGGAGCGCACCGGCATTACGAATCTGCGCGTCGAATACAACCGCGTTCATGGCTTTTTCATCGAGGTCTCGCAAGGGCAGCTGACCAAGGTGCCCGACGATTATCGTCGCCGTCAAACGATGAAAAATGCCGAGCGGTTCATCACGCCGGAGTTGAAGGCGTTTGAGGATAAGGCGCTGTCGGCCGGCGAACGTGCTCTGGCGCGCGAGAAATTCCTCTACGAGCAAGTACTGCACACACTCGCACCGTTCGTTTCTGCATTGCACGCGCTGGCCCGCGCGGCCGCCGAGCTTGACGGTTACTGTGCGAATGCGCGCAATGCTGTCACGCTGAAACTCACGCAGCCCATTCTGACGACAGACGATCGCTTGCATATCGAAGCCGGTCGCCATCTGGTGGTCGAGAGTCAGGTCGATAGCTTTATCGCCAACGACTGCGACCTCTCGCGCTCGCGCCAGCTGCTGCTGATCACCGGCCCAAACATGGGTGGTAAATCCACCTATATGCGTCAGGTCGCGCAGATCGTGCTGCTCGCCCATACCGGGTTGTTCGTTCCCGCAGTACGTGCCGAAATCGGCCCGGTAGACGCCATCATGACGCGCATTGGCGCGTCCGATGACCTCGCCGGCGGCAGATCCACGTTCATGGTGGAAATGACGGAAGCCGCCGCGATACTCAACACGGCCTCTCGCCATAGTTTGGTGCTGGTGGACGAAATCGGTCGCGGCACATCCACGTTCGACGGCCTCTCACTTGCCTACGCGATTGCGCGCCATCTGGCTGAATCGACGCGCGCCTACACGCTGTTTGCGACCCACTACTTCGAATTGACGCGACTCAATTCCGAATTACCAAATCTGGCCAACGTGCATCTCGATGCGGTCGAATCGCGCGACAAGATTGTTTTCTTGCACAAACTCGAAGCCGGCCCGGCAAATCAAAGCTATGGCTTGCAGGTCGCGCTACTGGCAGGCGTTCCACGCAGTATCGTTAGGGTTGCTAGAAAGCAGCTGGCCGAACTGGAAAAGGGATCGCACCATTTCGGCCCGCAGGCAGACCTGTTTGCCCCCGCCGGACCATCCGTCGTCGATTCAGCGCCAGTCGGCGCGCGGACAGCGGCGCTCGAACATCCGGTGTTCGACACCATTCGTGACGCCAAGCCCGATGAGATGAGTCCGCGCGAGGCGTTGGCCTTGCTCTACAAATTGAAAACTGCCGTCGGGGAGGAGAATGACTAGACTGTTCAGCATTGCGCTCGCGCTGTTGCTATGCGGCTGCGCCAGCCGCTCGACCGTTCCGGCACCGGGACCTGGATCATTCCAGTTCGGTCTGATTGGCGATCAGCAGTACAACGCCTACGAAGAAAAGCAGTTCCCACATTTGTTGGCCGCGATGGATCGGGAACCGCTTGCTTTTGTTGTACACGTCGGCGATTTCAAGGCCGGCTCGAACGCGCCTTGCACGGACGTCCTGTTTGAAAAGCGGTTTCAGGAGTTGAACCAGTCTGCGCACCCGCTGATCTTTACGCCGGGCGACAATGATTGGGTCGACTGTCGGCGGCCGACCAATGGCGCGATGAACCCGCTTGAGCGGCTCAACAAACTGCGCGAAGTATTTTTTGCCGAACCAAGTTCGCTTGGCCGCTCGCGGATTCGGTTGACATCACAGGCGGAAACGTTCGCCGGTGATCCGATACTCTCGCGTTACCGCGAAAACACGATGTGGGTTCAGGCAGGTGTGGTGTTCGCGACGCTGAACATTCAAGGCAGTAACGATAATGTTGGATTCGATCGCACCAACGACGCCGAGCAACTTGACAGGACGCGGGCAAATCTCGCATGGCTAAAGACCGCGATGGATCGGGCGGGCGCGACCGATATCGTGGGCTTGGCCGTCTTCCTACAAGCCAATCCAGGCTTCGAGGAAACGCGGGCGACGGTGGCAAAGTCAGCGTATGTTCCTTTTCTGCAAGGATTCGAGCGTGCGGCGGCGGACTTTGGTAAACCAGTGTTATTCGCCCACGGCGACACCCACCAGTACCGCGTTGATCAGCCCTACAAGAGTCCGATCGATCAGCGTCCGATTACCAACGTTACGCGGGTCGAAGGCTACGGCTCGCCCGTAGTCAATTGGGTACGTATCACTGTAGACGCAAACAATCGCGCAATACCATTCCGGATCGAGTCAGGCGGTTTTGTCGCTTCGCCACAATAAGCGCGTGGACTAGTGATGTACGCCATGGGCACCGTGCGGGTGCCCGTGAGAAATCTCTTCTGCCGACGCGCTGCGAACCTCGGCCACCGTGCATTTGAAGAGCAACCGCTCACCCGCCAACGGATGATTACCATCGACCACCGCTTGGCCCTCGGCAATATCGGTCACCGTGTAAATGATCCAGCGGTCGTCATCTTCGCCGGGCGGAACGCCCTCGAACTGCATGCCAATCTCCAGATTCGGCGGAAACACGCTGAGGGGCTCCATACGAATCAAGCTCTCGTCGTATTCACCGAAAGCGTCGAGCGGCTCCAACGAGATCGCCAACTCGCTGCCGGTGCTTTTGCCCGTGAGCCCTTCTTCGACTTTTGGGAAGATGCCGTCGTAGCCGCCATGCAGGTAGGCAAGCGTCGCCCCCGATTCAATCGTTTCCCCATCGCTATCAGTGAGGTCGTAGGTGAGTGTAACAACGGTGTCTTTGGCAATTAGCAGCATAAATGGGAGACTGAACGTGTTGAATGGACGGCATACGCCGCGAAACTTGCGAAATAGGTAATGCGACTGACCGTCATATGAATTACGGCTGCATTACTGCAGCCGTAAATGGCGCAATCAGGGAGCAGATTCTAACGGGATCAGTGGCCGTGCAACTGGCGGATGAGCTGCAGTACTTCCTTGACATGCGCCCGCGGGCTCGCCTCGCTAAGGATATGGCGGAGAACGCCCTTCTTGTCGATCACGAATGTGCATCGCTTTACCCCTCGCTGGATACCCTGCGCGTTGGCCTGCTCCATCAACACGTCGTACATACGCGAAACCTCAAACTCGGCGTCCGAAAGTAGTTGCAAAGAAATTCCGTGCTTGTCGCGAAACTCCTCGTGGACCAGGCAATCATCACGCGACACGCCGAAGACGACCGTATTGCATTCTTCGAACTCGATCTCGTGGTCAGAGAAATCAATTGCCTCCCTAGTGCAAACTGGCGTGCCGTCTTTCGGGTAAAAATACAGGACCACGTTTTTCTTGCCCCGGAATGACGATAGTCGAACGATTTCCATACTGGCGTCAGGCAACTCGAATGACGGTGCGGCAGAACCGATCTGTAACATAGCGGCACTCACTTCCAGTAGTGAACGGCAAACTTCGAAGGAACAGGGCATTGGCTGTAGATCTGAATTTATTCTAATCCAAATTTATTTGGCCATTACAACATCTCAGCGAAACTTTTTTCCAAGCGCATACACAACCAACGTTAGACAGATATGACCAAGCATGCACCAGGGCCGCAGCAATCGATTCTACCGCTCAAGAAACTCGGCGACGTGACGACCTCTTGCTTTCTCGCAGACTATTGGCAGCAGCAGCCGCTGCTCGCTCGACAGGTCTTCGCGTTAGGCTCCGGGTTCGCGCCACTGTCTGACAAGGAAATCTTGCAACTCGCCGCATACGACGAGGCGCGAAGCCGGTTAGTCGTCGCCGCCGGAAAAAACTGGACGATGGAGCATGGCCCATTCTCTGCGAGGAAATTCAGCACCCTTAAAAAGTCTGCCGCTGCCGGCCGCGCGAACTGGACCGTGTTGGTTCAGGACACGCAGCACTTTTCCCGCGAAGCCCACGATCTCCTGCGACGATTTTCCTTCCTGCCGTATTCAAGAATTGACGACCTGATGGTGAGCCTTGCATCCAAGGGTGGCGGCGTCGGGCCACACATCGACTCCTACGATGTTTTCTTGTTGCAGGGGAGTGGACGCCGTCGTTGGCAGATCTCGTCGCAGACCGACCACTCCTTACGGCCGGATGTTCCGTTGAACATTCTGAAAAATTTCAAATGCGAGCACGAGTGGGTATTAGAAGAGGGCGACCTGTTGTACTTGCCCCCGGGCGTTGCGCATAACGGCATCGCCGAGAGTGATAACTGCGTGACGTGGTCGATTGGATTCCGTGCGCCGACCTATCAGGAATTGATCGATGCCTACCTCGACCATTTGCGCGATAACCTGACCGTCGTCGGCCGATATGCTGATCGCCAGCGCACCACCGTCACGCATCCGGCTTTCATTAGCGCCAAGTTGCGCAGCGATTGGTCGACCGCAGTAAGCGCCGGGGTTCGCAGCGCGCTGAATCGTGAAACGATCACCGCGTTCGTGGGCGGCTATCTCACGCAACCAAAATCGCATGTGGAATTCATGGCTGCGGAACGCATACCCACCGCGGCGACATTTTGCGGGCTGGCGTTAAAGTATGGAATACGACTCGACCTACGTTCGATAATGTTGTTCGATGAGACACACTTTTACTTGAATGGCCGAGCGCTAGAGTTCGACGCGGCGTTGAATCAAAAACAGCGCAAGAACTTGAAGCAACTAGCCGACAACAGATTTGTTGGCGGCCCTCACCTTGACCATCGCCTGCCACCGCTCCTATATGATTGTGTAGTCAATGGTGAAATCGAAATCGCGGAGTAGCACATGAATGCACCAGACAGCCCCACCCATCGCATCATGGAATCGAGCGTTGAGGCGCGCGCTGCCATCGCTCATCTTATCGCTTCTGCCAGACAAGAAATCATGGTGTTCGACCGCACGCCCGCAACGTTGCGAGACCGTGACCTCGACCGACCTGAAATGATCGAAGCCATGCGCAGCCTGTTGCTAGGAGGCAAGTTTCGGAAAATTCGCATCGTACTGCAGGAGGTGCAGGGCATTGAGGGCGAGCTGCCGCGCTTGACCGCGCTACTCGCCCAATTCGGCGGCCAAGTCGCGATCCATCGCGCGCTGGGTGCCGCGCGTGAAGTGCAGGATGTTCTTATCCTCGCGGACGCAGAGTCGGTTTGGCGAAAACCCGTGTATTCCCATCCCCGATCGATACTCTACCTAGCCGACGCGATGAACGTTTCACCCTACCTAGAGAGGTTTGAAGAAATCTGGGTCAATTCGGAGATGGCCGTGGCCGATCGACAATCTGGCTTGTAGGACATGCAACACAGCGTGCCAGCCGCTAAATTGTGCGATGCAGCACGAATATGCTATAGTCGTCGGTCGGTCGAAACAGAGCATAGCCGTCAGGATTGCAGTTTCCCTGAAATATCGAATTTGCGGTTCTGCTGGATTGAACGTCACACAAGCCGATCAAAAATTTTTGATCAAAATTTTTCTAAGGGATGTAGAAATGAACAAGTCGATTCTCCTCGCCGCACTGGTTGCCGTTGCTCTAGTGGCCTGTGGCAAACAAGAAGCTCCAAAAACCGAAGCCCCTAAAGCTGCAGCACCTGTTGCTGCCGCGGCTCCTGCTGCTGACGCTGCTGCTGCCGCTGCTGCTGCCGCTCCTGCTGCTGCCGCAGCTGCTGCTCCAGCCGCTGCTGCGGCTGCTGCCGCTGTTGCCGCTCCTGCTGCCGCTGCCGCCGCCGCTCCGGCTGCTGCCGCTGCTGCTGCTCCAGCTGCTGCCGCTGCTGCTGCCGCCGCAAAGCCAGCCGAAGCACCGAAGAAGTAATTTTTCTTCGCTTCGCAAGTAAAAACGCCAGTCTTGTGACTGGCGTTTTTTTTGTTCTGTACACTTCAGCTATCGTCGCGCGTACTCCTCAATCGGCAACAATCGGCGCCCTCAGTCCCGAACCTAAATCTCGCGCCAGTCGAACCCTTCATCCTGACTTGCGATCCCCACCGCGGCAGGTTCACATCCCAGCACGGCCGCAAACGCAGACTGCGCCAACGCTCGCGTGTTGTTCTGTCGGGACAAATGCGCTGCAATCACATGCTTGAGCCCAGCATGTTGCAGTTTTGCCAGCAGGGCAGCCGCAGCCGCATTGTCTAAGTGTCCAAAATTCCCAGATACACGTTGTTTCAGGCTGTATGGGTACGGCCCAGAACGCAGCATCGACAAATCATGGTTGGCTTCGAGGACGAGTGCTTGGCACGACGCAAGACTGTCTTCGATGTGTTGCGTCGTCATGCCGACATCGGTCAGCACGCCTAGGCGCGCGACGCCGTTGCCAAACACATATTGCACGGGCTCGTAGGCGTCGTGCGGTACGGTGTATGGGCAGACTTCAATGTCGCCGACCAGAAACGTCGAGTGAGGATCGACATAGCGAAGCAAAGCGTGAGGGATTGCCCGCTCTGCCAGTACCTTGGAGGTGCCGTGCGTAAGCCAAACCGGGATGTTGTACTTGCGCGCAACGCGCGCGACTCCGCCAATATGGTCCGAATGCTCGTGAGTTACCACGATGGCGTCGATGTCGGTCGCCGTAAGGCCTGCTCTGGCGAGACGGCTTTCCGTTTCGGCGAGCCCAAAGCCACAGTCCATCATCAAGCGCGATTTAGCACTTCCACTGCCGGTTTCGACGACCAGCGCATTACCTTCACTGCCGGAGCCGAGAGAACAAAACCTCATTGCCATCAAAACTCCAACCTGGAGTCGGCAACAACAGCGCCGCCGACAACGACACGTAACTGACACAACACCCGCCAATCGCCGGCATTGTGCGCGTTGTCCAACCGCTTCGATTGCTGCGGTCTAGCCTGCATATTTCATGGGGACGCGTTCGAGAGTGGGGGGATGGGCGTGTGATTTTTCGTTCGACTGACTGAGGCATATCGGGATATGCCGAGGGAAGAGAACGCGCAGTGGCCAAACCCGGCACACGTTCAGCCGCCCGCTATCGAGCGTCTAGGCTCGGCGTTGTTTGCGTGCAAATTGGATTGATCACTTGGGGCCACACTTCATCGGGAAGACAGCAACAAAAGGGGCCGACCTGTGAAATATGCAGGCTAGTTGCCCACGAGGAGCCTATCGAAGTTGTTCAAATAGCAGTGTCAGGATCCGTTTTGCGGTTGCCGAATTATCGGCCTTGCCATCTGCGGACAGAACTTCGACGTCGGACGATGTCCCTGCATCCGTTACCTTGATACGGTACTGCGCGCGTTCTGCTGGTTTATCCGACTTCCAGAACATCATGACATCGAGCCAGCTTTTCTTGCTGCTGGCAGCGGCAGCGGCGTCGGGGTCGATGTATCGGACAAAGAAGGTACCTTTGGAGCGATCCCGATCCTCGACCGTGAAGCCGGTTCGATCAAGCGCCAGACCAACTCTGCGCCACGCGCGATCAAATGGTTCATTGAGTTTAAGCGTTCCGCTCTTTGTCGCATCGTAACCCGCGCGTGCCGCAACGGTTGCTGTGGTGGCGCCAGCCACCGCGACCACCTTGTCTGTGGCAACACCAAACTTCACCATCATACGGCCGAGCATTTCGAGTTCCAGCGCCTTGTCGGAAGGGCGGAACTGCCATGCAATGCTATTTTGGTCC
This sequence comes from Burkholderiales bacterium, assembly GCA_043788115.1. Classification (GTDB taxonomy): domain Bacteria; phylum Pseudomonadota; class Gammaproteobacteria; order Burkholderiales; family Usitatibacteraceae; genus UKL13-2. Next base: position 3,210 of record JAYVUH010000115.1, on the reverse strand, counting down.
GGATTCGTGAAGACCTCCTCTAGTCCACGATGGCTGACAAATATTTCGGTCGTGCCAACCTCAGCGCCTGCCTCGAGCCGCGTCCTGAATTTATCGCGTTCGCCGCTTGAATACATTCCGTCGAGAAAACGGCCTAGCGCGTTGCGTACGGCGTCCTGCGGGATCTTCGCGCGGTTCTCCGCCCAATCCGTCTCCATGATTCCGGACTCTGGGGTTTCACGTTTGAGCACGAAGCCAGCCTCAGACCAAAACTCCTTGACCACGGGCCACACGCGATCTGGCGGCACCTTGACCACTAACCATTGCTGTTCCCCCGCACGCATGATGGTAGCCGACTCAAACTTTGGCAGCACGTTCGAACCGGTCGGCGCGACGGCAACCGCTTGTCCGCTACGTTCCCGCGAGTACTGCGAATAAGTTGTCGCTTTAGGGTCCGGCACCAAGAATCGATCGTCGCCGATCGGCTTGGTCAGGTCAGGTGGCACTTCGAGCGAACGAATCTGCGTGTTCTTGCCCTGCGTTCTGTAGTCGGGGCTTGAGGAAGGAAAGCTGGGCAGCCAGCTGCAACCAGAGAGCCCAAACAGGGTCACTGAAATTCCGGATGTAACAATACGATTTAACTTCATCTAGGGATGTTCCTTGGATTGTTGCAGATTGCGGTATTACAAAATTGAGGCTTCGCGCAAGGTGGCGCGTAGCGTTGCATGAAATTTTGACTCAAATGGGGTCAATGGCAGCCGAATGCCGGAATCAATCTTGCCCATTTGTTGAAGCGCCCATTTAACGGGGATCGGATTGGCTTCCAAGAAAAGATGATTGTGGAGCCCGAGCAGACGATTGTTCAGCATGATTGCGGTTTCGCGTTCGCCCGCGAGGGCGGCGGCGCACATCTCGCGCATCATTCGCGGGGCAACATTCGCGGTGACAGAAATCGTGCCGTGCGCACCGAGCAGCATCAGCGCCAGCGTCGATACGTCTTCACCTGAATATATGCCAAAGCCCGCCGGCGCCGCCTTCAATAATTCCGCGCCACGCGCCATATTGGCCGTTGCATCCTTAATGCCGACAATATTATCAATCTTGGACAGCCGCAGCACCGTCTCATTGGAGATATCCGCGACTGTACGGGCCGGCACATTGTAGAGAATCATCGGCAAGTCCGACGACTCGGCGATGGTCTTGAAGTGCTGGTAAAGCCCCTCTTGCGTCGGCTTGTTGTAGTACGGCACGACCGATAGCGCGTAGTCCGCCCCCGCGCGCGCAGCGAACGCCGTCAGCAGAATGGCCTCCTTGGTGGAGTTCGCGCCGGTTCCCGCAATCACCGGTATGCGCTTGGCCGCGAATTCGACCGCTGCGGCAATCAGTTGGTGGTGTTCTTCAAAATCGACGGTCGGCGACTCCCCGGTCGTTCCGACGATCACGATGCCATCGGTACCTTCTAATACATGCCAGTCGATCAACGACTTCAGACCGGGAAAATCGAGATCGCCATTCGATTTCATTGGCGTGACAATCGCGACCATGCTGCCTTTCAGAGCAACCGTCTCGGATGTGCTATTTCGGGTATTCACTCGCGAATGCCTTTGGTGCTAGGAAGTATGCGGTACAAGATAATCGAACCGCGCCGCGGACCGGGCTATGGTAACCACGCCGCCACGCAATTGCGGACAAATTTTACAATCCGGCATTTTACCGCATCGCCCCCGCCAAAATGTGCTGCGTCAGCCAATTCCGGTAATCGGCACAATTTCGCATCCAACCCTACATCGAGTTTGAATAGCTTTACACACGAACGGGGCGATATCAGCACGCCTCTGCGATAATTGCCCAATGAATTTGAACCACTTGCCAAGCACGCAGGAGATTGCGCGCGCGGACTGCGAAACGCTGGACGCAAATGACGAACTCCGCCATACCCGCGGGCGTTTTCATATTGCCGAGGGCACGATATATCTCGACGGCAACTCGCTGGGGGCAATGCCAACATCGACGCCCACGGCGGTCGAGCAGACTATTGTCGACCACTGGGGGGTGGACCTGATCCGCTCGTGGAACAGCGCCAGCTGGGTCAACTTACCGCAAACGGTCGGCGACCGGCTGGCGCCTCTCGTGGGTGCCCATCCAGGCGAGATCGTTATTGCCGACTCGACCTCCATCAACATTTTCAAGCTGCTGGCGGGCATCCTGTTGCGCCCTGCACTGCTGGCACAGCCCGCACGCCGATTCATCCTGACCGAGCGTGGCAACTTTCCGACCGACATCTATATCGCCGAAGGCATCAGCGCGATGCTGGGCGGCCGCTACCAGCTAAAGGTGGTTGAAGGCAGCGCATTAGTCGACTCGCTCGATGAAACTGTCGCTGCCGCACTCATCACTCACGTCGACTATCGATCCGGCTTTATGCACTCCATGGCGGCACTGAACCAAGCAGCTCAGCGCGCCGGAACCTCAATCGTTTGGGACTTGAGTCACAGTGCCGGCGCTGTCCCCCTGGAACTATCCGGCAACGGCACCGATTTTGCGGTCGGCTGCGGCTATAAATACCTCAATGGCGGCCCGGGCGCGCCGGGGTTTGTCTACGTTCGGCGGTCACTGCAAGCAACACTCCAAACGCCATTGTCCGGTTGGTTTGGACACACCGAACCTTTTGCGTTCGCGCCCCACTACGCGCCGGCGCCGGACATACGTCGCTTTTTGTGCGGCACGCCCCCAGTGCTGGGTATTGTCGCCCTCAACACGGGGATCGCGACCTTTGACGGGGTTGATCTCGCCGGCCTGCGGGCCAAATCACTGGCATTGAGCGGGCTGTTCTGGCAATTGATGGATGACAGGTGCGCAGATCTTGGCTTTGTGTGCGTAAGCCCGCGCGACCAAACCTCGCGCGCCTCTCACCTTTCGTTTGCCCACGAGCACGCCTATCCGATCATGCAGGCGATCATTGAACGCGGTGTCATCGGCGATTTTCGGCAGCCTAATTTGATGCGCTTCGGATTTACACCGCTCTACACCCGGTTCGTGGACTGTTGGGACGCGGTGGCGACAATTCACGAGGTAGTCACTACCGGCGCATGGCGTGACGCGAAGTTTCAGTCGCGCAACCAGGTGACTTGAATGGCGCCAGATCACACAATCCGCATCGGTGTTGACTTCGACATGCCGCAACGCAATCGCATCACCGCAGGACAGGCGTGGGCGAAGGTGATCGCTGAT
>JAYVUH010000114.1:0-2087 GCA_043788115.1 Burkholderiales bacterium | reverse complement strand
ATCATCGTGCATCCGCCCGGCGGCATCGCGGGCGGCGACACACTGGGCATCGACGTCGCGCTCGCAGCCAACACACGCGGCCTCATCACCACACCCGGCGCGGCCAAGTGGTACAAGGCCAAGAGCGGCGTGGGTGGGCGGCAGCGAGTGCGGATTGACCTGGCTGCCGGCGCCATTCTCGAATGGCTGCCGCAGGAAACCATCGTCTTCAACGCCGCACAAGCTGCGAGCGAAACCGCCATTACGCTCGGCGGCAACGCGCTCTACCTCGGTTGGGAAGTACTGTGCTTTGGCCGTGCGGCGTCAGGCGAAACATTTCAATCGGGCCGTTATCGCCAGCGCTTGACCATCACCCGCAACGCAAAATTGCTCTGGAACGAATGCGGCACCCTCGAAGCCATTGGCGCGCTGATGCAATCGCCAATCGGACTCGCAGGCCGCAGCGTGACCGGCACACTGCTCGCGGCGGGCCGCGACATTCCGCAGTCACTGCTCGACGCCGCCCGCACCGCCCTGATGAATCATGCCGGGGCCGCGCGCATCGCACTCACCCGGCTGCCGCAAGCGCTTGCCGCACGCTACCTCGGCGATTCAAGTGAAGAAGCGAAAGAATTGTTCATCCACGTCTGGAGCGTACTGCGCCCCGCTCTCACCGGCAGCGCGGCAATCGTGCCGCGCCTTTGGGCTACTTGATGAGCATGCCGCGCGCCAGCATCATCGCCTGCCGCATCGCCCTGGTGATCACGATGATCGTGATCATGTTTCTGGCCACAGCACGTCAGAGTTTCCCCGTAGTGGAAGAGATCAACGACAAGGCGAATCACTTACTCGCATTCGGGGCGCTGGCGTTGTTGGGAGATTTCGCCTTTCCCGTCACCAGGTTCGCTCTGAAGAAATTTCTTTGGCTTCTAAGCTACGGCGGATTGATTGAATTCATCCAGTACTTTCTCCCCTACCGGCAAGCCTCACTGCTCGATGTGATGGCTGATGCGACCGGGCTCGCAATTTATTGGCTGTTCAACCGCTTCCTCAGGTTGGTCCCGCTGCTGGGGCAGCGCTGGCGCTGAAAACCTCCAACACCCTCACCCCAAAACCCGCTCCCAGAGCCATTTCTATGTAATCGAGTGGCTGAAACCCGCTTGCACCAACGGTTTTCACGATATTCAAGAGCGCCGCCAGCGCCGGCGATAACGGCGGGTACGGATCATGCTTTTACAACCGTGGATCGCAGTTTGATCCGAAGCGCGACCTCTCCGCCAGTCGCACCGAAGCCAATGTTCCCTCAAGGCTTCCGGTTTTACGCACAGAGGTGAAGTCATGATCGCACCAGCCGCACCAACAACGGGCATTGCGCTGCGCATCTTCTACATCGACGACGATGCAGAACTGGCGCTGTTGTTCAAACGCTGGCTTGAGCGCAGCGGCCATCTCGTCAGCACGGAGTGCAGTCCCGCAGCCGCGATCGAGACTGTTTGCGGCGGGCCGGATGACTATGACCTGGTGGTAACCGACTATCGAATGCCCGAACTAAACGGCATTGAAGTCGCCCGGGCCATACAGGCACGCTGTCCGGGCTTGCGCTGCGAAGTCGTATCCGGCAATTTGACCGACGACCTGGCCGAGAACGCCTTGCGCGCCGGTGTGGGAAAGGTATTTCAGAAACCGTACACGCCTCGCGACTATGACGACCTGATCACGCGTTGTTCGCTGAACCAGCGTCATTCGCGCGAAGGCGTGGGTTTGGCTTGACTGTTCCCGTTACTTCGCCGCCGCCGGAAACGCCGGCAGCTTGCCGATATCGCGCGGGTCGTGCTGAATGATCACGGTCGCCTTGAGATTGGCGGCGATCTTTTTGACGCGCTCCAGTGACGAAACCGTATCGCCACGATGGAAGTTGAAAGCCGGCACGCCGTTGCTCTCGTAGTTTTCGTGGAAATGCGCGAGATCGCCCATGAGCAGAAAGTTGCCGGCGTCCTTCAGGCGCACCAGCGCACTGTAGTGCCCCGGCGTATGGCCGGGGGTGCGCAGGATCATCACGCTGCCGTCACCGAAGACATCCTTGTCGCCGGTGAGCGGCTCGACCTTGC
>JAYVUH010000113.1:0-9153 GCA_043788115.1 Burkholderiales bacterium | reverse complement strand
AATCACGACTTCGATGACGCGCGCATCGACCGAGACGACTTCGGTTTTTTGGGCGGCGTCACCGCGCTCCTGGATTTGCAGCGCCAACTCGCCGTACATTTCCGACGTGGTGAAGTCGCGGATGTCGGCGAGGTCCTTGGCGTCATTCGCGGCCTGCATACGAATGAAGGCGGCTTTGGAATTGCGCTCGAACGGGGCGACGTCGAAGTCCGCCGGAATGCGCGGGGCTTTGGTCGCCGCGTCGATGACCTCGGCCGAAGCATTTGCGGTCGACAAACGGCTGCCAATCTCCGGGGTCGCCATACGGTTGGTGGTCGTTGCGGCGGCGGGTGTCGGCGATTGCGTTGTAACTTCAGGCGATGACGCATACGGCGCGCCAGCCGCGGCGTATTGGGTCTGATTAGATTGGTTCATGCCACCCATTTCTGCGGCCTTCTTGCGCAGGAACATACGCACCACGAAGAAGATACCAACCGCCAAACCGATCATCAGCAAGATATCGAAAAACTTCAGGCCATCAAACGCACCGCCCATAAACATCGCGGCGAGCAGTCCGCCGGCGGCGAGTCCGGCCAATGGGCCCATAAATCGTCCCATGCCACTGGCCGCAGCCGGCGCAGCAGCGGGTGCGGCGGCAGCGCCGGCGGCAGGCGCGGCGGTCGGTGCCGCCGACTGGGCAGGGGGTGGCGTTGCGTCTTTCTTGATGGACTCTTTTTGCGTGCCGGTCGACTTACCGCCGCCGAGACGTTTCCGCGCGTCGGCATCAGACATGTAGGCGACTGAACCAAGCGTAAAGATGGCGATAACGATGGTGGCGAGCAACGATTTCATGACAAACCCCGTAATGGTGATCGAGCAATGAATGCTGGCAGTGCAGCGGTGACACTCTAGTATGACGCTGACCGTTGGAAAAGATTCTGTTCCGCGTGCAAATTTACACGTGTAATGTCCACAATTTTGTTACGGCCTTCCGCACCTCGAGAGGCATCCTGCATGCGGGGCGAACGCATACGCGAGCTATGCCAGCTTATACCCGCGATGCAACGCCACCACCCCCGCTGCGAGATTCCAATATTCGACGTTGGCGAGCCCCGCCGTTTGCATCATGGTCTTCAGCGTTTCTTGATCGGGGTGCATGCGGATGGATTCGGCCAGATATTGGTAGCTTGCTTCATCTTTCGCGACGAACTTGCCAATCTTGGGCAGCAGGCCGAATGAATACGCGTCGTACGCTTTTTCGAGCGACTGATGCACCTTGGAAAACTCCAGCACTAGTAAGCGCCCGCCGGGCCTTAGCACGCGCGTCATCTCTGCCAGCGCGACATCCTTGTGCGTCATGTTGCGCAGACCAAACGCAACGGTGACCAGATCAAACGAATCGCTGCCAAACGGCAACTTCTCCGCGTCGGCCAAGGCGTTCGGCGTCGCGAGACCTTCGTTGGCGAGGCGATCGCGACCGACCTTGAGCATCGCCTCATTAATGTCGGTCTGCCAAACGTTGGCGGGGCCCGCTTGTTTGGCGAACGCCTTCGCCAGATCGGCAGTGCCGGACGCCACGTCGAGAACTTTCTCGCCGAGCTGAACGTTGGCCAGATCCACCGTGAATTTCTTCCACATGCGGTGCAGGCCGCCAGACATCAGGTCATTCATGATGTCGTAATTTGACGCCACCGACGCAAACACGTCGCGAACCTTGCCGGCTTTTTCGTTTTCGTCGACTTTCTTGAAGCCGAAGTGGGTTTCACTCATCGTTTTTCCAGAACCGTTGTTCACTGTAGGCGGTCACGTGTTCAATTTTCCACGCCGCCGCCGCATCGCCACGCCGCACCAGCTGATAGGTCGTGTTGAAGCGTTGGGGCGCTTGATTATTACGGTGAATGGTCCACGCTAGATCAGCGACGAAGAAGTGGTCGCCCTGTGCGATCGATGCATTCTCGACATACTCGGTCCGTACAAACCCCGAATCACGATACATCGCACAAAGCGCTTCGTTATTTGCGATCAGCGTTTCTGCGTCGACGAACAGACCTTCGTTGGACGATTGCGAGATCATTGACGGCACCTGATAGAACGCCGAAACCTCGCGGCCATCGAGGCGGTTGAACGCGTCACGGTAGGCATCGAAAAACTGCTGGATATCGGCCGGCATGGTCAACGTCTAGCCGCCTCACCCACGCGAAGCGGCGGCGCGCTCCAGCCGTGCCATGTAGGTGCGCCAGTATTCGTGCTGATTAACGCCGAGGTCATGCAGGTATTCCCACGAATAGAGCCCGGTGTCGTGCCCATCAGAAAACGTCGGCTTGACGGCATAGCTGCCGACCGGCTCCAGATTAGTGATATTTACCTCGCGTTTGCCGACCTGCAGTACCTCCTGGCCCGGCCCGTGGCCGCGCACCTCGGCGGACGGTGAATGTACGCGCAGAAACTCGCAGGTGAGGTGAAAACGATTGCCGTCATCAAACGCGATTTCGAGTTCGCGCGACTTTTGATGCAGCGTGATTTCGGTCGGACGCGGCGCTTTGGCGGCATTGGTAGGGGAAGCCATGGATATTCGGGTCTATGGAACGGGACAACCGCAATTGTAGCTTGCGCAGAATCCGCTCATCGCCATCCTCTGGCTGTCACATAATCTTCATATACCTGAAATATCATGCAACAGACCCATCAAACAAGGTGAAAAGACTGTAGGCCATTCGCCGGCCTTCGGTTCCATACTCAAATGAACCCGACCATCCTCGTTGTCGAAGACGAACCCGCAATTCAAGATCTGATTCAGATCAATCTTGAGATGGGCGGCTACCGTGTGCTGGTCACGCCTTCTGCTGAAGACGCCTTAAAGCTGGTTCAGCATGAATTACCCGATCTCGTGTTGCTCGACTGGATGCTGCCCGGCATGAGCGGTGTGGATCTGACGCGCAAGTTGCGCGCCGACAGCCGTACCAAGTCGCTGCCGGTCATTCTGCTCACGGCGCGCGGCGCGGAAGAAGACAAGCTGCGAGGTCTGGAAACCGGTGCGGACGACTACATGGTCAAGCCGTTTTCGCTCAAGGAACTCGAAGCGCGCATCAAGGCGGTGCTGCGTCGTCGCGCACCGGAACTCACCGAAGACACCATCGAGTACCACGGCCTCAAGCTCGATCCCGCCTCACATAAAGTGACCGGCAACAGCACCACGTTGCAGATGGGGCCGACTGAGTTTCGCCTGCTGCATTTCTTCATGACCCATCTCGAGCGCGTTTATTCGCGCACCCAGTTGCTCGATTTTGTCTGGGGCGATCACGTGTTCATTGAAGAGCGTACGGTTGATGTACACATTCGCCGTCTGCGCTCGGCGCTAACGCCTTCCGCTCACGAGAATTTCGTGCATACGGTGCGCGGTAGCGGCTATCGTTTTGCCCGCGACGAATAGTCCGTCGAGTTCTATTCCGGCCAACCGGGCGGCGGCGTAACATTCGGCTAGCATTTGCCCTTGTTGAACGGTTTCCCCACACCCCACCCACCGACTGATCAATGTCTCCCGCGCTTTCACTGATGGTCACCGCGCTGCTGCGCGTCGTCCTAGTCGCGATCGTTGTTGGCGCATCGGTTGGCGTCTTCGCTGGCTGGGCCGCCGCCTTCGCCGCCGCTGCGTTGGTGATTTTGCTTGGCTTTGCCTATCACGCGTGGAAGCTTTCGCAGCTCCACATCTGGCTGGGAACCGACCATCGCGCCGCCGATTTGCCGGATGGTTTCGGGACTTGGGGCGACGTCCTGTCCGACTTGTACCGCGTGATTCGCCGACACCGCATGGAAGAACAATCGCTGTCTGATTCGCTGGCGCGTTTCCAGCAGGCTGCTGCGGCGTTGCCTGATGGGGTGGTGATGCTCGACAACGAGAACAATATTGTCTGGTGCAATCCTGCGGCACAAGAGCACTGGCATATTTCACTCGATCGCGACCTGATGCAGACCATCACCTACATCATTCGCATCCCCGAGTTCAACGATTACCTGGCAGCGCGCAACACGAACGAAGCGCTGACGCTGAAATTCAACCAATCTCTTGAATTGGGCGGCAGCCCTGATGTATCGCTGACCGTGCAGTTGGTCGGCTTCGGCGACCATCAAACTTTGCTGTTGTCTCGTGACATCTCAGAACGCGAGCGGCTCGAACGCATGCGTAGCGACTTTGTCGCCAACGTTTCACACGAGCTACGCACCCCGCTTACGGTCATGGCTGGCTTTCTGGAAACCATGCATGAGACCGATATTGCCGGCGGGACCAAGCCTGAGCTACTCAAGCGATCACTTAACCATATGTCGCAACAGGCCGAGCGCATGCAAACGCTGGTGGACGATCTGCTAACACTCTCGCGCCTCGAAGACGCGCAGAACAAACTCGCGGAATCGGTCGTCGACATGCACAGATTGGTGCAAGCATCGATCAACGACGCGAAAGTCATGTCCGGCGGCCGGCACAAGGTAAGCGCCTCGCTCGCGGCCGCTTGGCTGACGGGCAATCGCGACGAGATTTCGAGCCTCATTTCAAATCTGGTCTCCAACGCGATTCGCTACACGCCGGATGGCGGAAGCGTGGTCGTCACGTTGGGGATTCGTGAGCCGGACGGTGATCTGGTGTTCAGCGTAAAAGACGACGGCGAGGGCATCGCGGCCGAGCATCTGCCACGGCTAACCGAACGCTTCTATCGTGTGGATCGGGGTCGTTCGCGCGCCGCCGGCGGCACCGGTTTGGGTTTGGCGATTGTCAAACACGTCCTGATGCGCCATGGCGGCAGGCTGGAAATCGAAAGTTCGCAAGGCTCGGAAGCCCATGGCTCGACCTTCAAAGCGACTTTCCCCGCCAGCCGGATCATGGTCGAGCAACCGCAAGCCGTCGCCGCCTGACGGTCGTCGCGTCTCTTTCGCCGCCTTGATGCATGAGGTTTGCTACACTCGCGCCATGCCTGCTGACCCCGCCCTCATTTCCTCGCTTGTCTCCCAAGCCAGCTACTCGCGCCGCTTTACCCTCGAAAATTTGGATATTCGCGGGCAGGTGGTTCGATTGGGCGATGCGTGGCACGCCCTCATGACGGGCCGCGATTATCCCGTCGACGTCACGCGTTATTTTGGTGAACTCGCTTGCGTGGCCGTGTTTGTGGGCACCGGGCTCAAACATCCCGGCCGCGTGACGTTGCAAATTCAGGGTGCCAACAGCCATGCGGCCGTCGGTGCCGTCCCTAAGCGTTCCGCGAAATTAGCGGTGGTCGATTGCACGCATACGCTGGGGCTGCGCGGTATGGCCCAGTCTGGCAGCGCCACCGAGTCGGTTAAAGCCGCCGCCGACAAATACCAGACGGGTGGATTCTCTGAGTGGGTTGGCGGCGGCACACTCGCGATGACTGTTGCCAACAGTGATTCGGGGCAAACCTATCAATCGATCGTGCCGATTTCGGGACTCAGTGTCGCCGAGTGCTTTGAGCACTACTTCGACCAGTCTGAACAATTACCAACGCACCTTTGGCTGGCCGCCACGCCGCAAGGTGCCGGCGCGCTTATGCTGCAAAAGCTACCCGGTGCCGACACACGCGACGCCGATGGCTGGGCACGCATGGAAATGTTTGCCTCGTCCATCACCGAACGCGAACTCGTCAGCACGCCGGTTGATCTCTTGCTAAAGCGATTGTTCGCCGAAGAGGACGTGCGGCTCTACGAACCAAAGCCGGTGCATTCAGAATGCAAACGCGACGAAGAAAAAGTCAGGAACGTACTGCGCTCACTGGGCCGCACTGAACTCGAGTCGACGCTCGCCGAGTATGGCGAGGTGATCGTCAAAGACGACATGTGTAATCAGGAATATCGGTTTGACCCGGCCGCCATCGCCGCGCTATTCGACGAAGAGAAAAGTGACAAGCTCTAGGCAGGACGAGCGTTTTCAAGCATAAATGGCTGAAAACGCCCGTCTTTACTTGAGTTTGGTTCTTTCAAGAATCCCGTCCAGATGCTCAAAGCCCATGAACGCAATGGTCACCGTGCCGTTGTTCTTCTTGTCGATCTTGATGGTCACGGTGGTACCCAGCTTGTCGGAGAGATCCGTTTCGAGCCGACGCACATCGGCGTTGTTTGACAGCGCGGTCTTGCTTTTTTTCGGCGGTGCGCTGGAGGATTTGGCGAGGCGTTCGGCGTCGCGTACGCTCAGTTGCTTGTGAACGATTTGGTGCGCTAATTCCACCTGCTTGGCTTTGGCGAGCGAGAGCAAGGCTCGCGCATGTCCCATATCGAGTTTCGATGTCATCACCATGTCTTGCACGGGTTTGGCGAGTTCGAGCAAGCGCAGCAAATTCGACACCGCAGAGCGCGAGCGACCGACCGCCTTCGCCGCCTCGTCGTGCGTGAGTTTGAATTCTTCGATGAGGCGTTGAATACCCGCCGCTTCTTCCATGGCGTTGAGATCCTCGCGCTGAATGTTTTCAATCAGCCCGATGCCCAACGCCGCATCGTCGGCGATTTCGCGCACCAGCGCGGGAACGTTCGCGAGCCCCGCCAATTGCGCGGCACGCCAGCGGCGCTCGCCGGCAACAATCTCAAATTTACCCGCTGACAATTCGCGAACCAGAATTGGCTGCACGATGCCGCGCGCCTTGATGGAGTCGGCCAGCTCTTGCAACGCCGCTTGATCCATGTGTGTGCGCGGCTGGTACTTACCCGGCTTGATGTCGCCGAGCACAAGTTGGCGCAGCTCGCCTTCGTTATTTTTGTCCGGCTTGTTGCCGCCGAGCAGCGCATCCAGTCCGCGGCCGAGGCCTTTTGGTTTGATCATATTGTTGCTCGGTTCGTATTTATTTGGAAGGTTGTCTTGCTATTGGCGGGTGATGGATTCCCGCCTTCGCGGGAACGACAAGTACGAGAAATCTTAAAGATTGTCATTCCCGCGAAGGCGGGAATCCATACGGAATTCACTTGCTATGGGATCAACGTTGGATATAGATCCTGCCAACGTGGGTTGTTCTCCTGAATTAGTTCGATTTTCCACGCGCGATTCCATTTCTTGATTTGCTTTTCTCGCCTGATGGCTTCGAGTACGTCTTCATGGACTTCATACCAAACTAGATCTTTGATGCCGTACTTCTTGGTAAAGCCATCGGCCATATCCTGCTTGTGCTGAAAAACGCGTTGAATCAGATTTGATGTCACGCCAACGTAAAGCGTGCCATTCAGTCCGCTCGCCAACAGGTACACCACATACTGTTTGGCCATGGTCTTTTGTGTCCCGCTTTTGCAAACCCGGTACCTTTACGCCGCTTCCTTGATGGCAATTCCGTGCCGCCCCAACAGCTCGCGCGCAAATGCGAAATGCGCCAGCGCGCCCTTGCTTGATGGGTCGTGGAGAATCACCGGCTTGCCGAACGACGGCGCTTCAGCGATGCGGATATTGCGCGGAATCACGGTGTCAAACACCTTGTCGCCGAAGTGTCTTTTGATTTCATTCGACACCTGCATCGTGAGCGACGAACGCGGGTCGTACATGGTGCGTACCAGCGCCTCGATTTCGATCTTTGGATTTAGATTGGCTTTGACTTTCCGCAACGTGCCGACCAGATCACTCAGGCCTTCAAGCGCGTAGTACTCGCACTGCATCGGGATGACCACCGCGTCGGCAGCGGTGAGCGCATTCACCGTCAACATGTTCAGCGCCGGCGGACAATCAATCACCGCAAAGTCGTAATCGGCGGCGATACTGGCCAAAGCTTCTTTCAACCGAAACTCACGACGTTCGATCGCGACCATCTCGATCTCGGCCCCCGCCAACTCGCGGTTGGCAACCAACACGTCATAGCCCGCCTCGGTGTTGACGCGCGCCTCGCTGGCCGGGTATTCGCCGAGCAATACGCCATACAATGTTTTCTCGGATGCATTCTTGTCCACCCCGCTGCCGGTGGTGGCGTTGCCTTGTGGGTCGAGATCGACCAGCAACACGCGTTGCCCATAGTGCGCCAAGGTCGCCGATAGGTTGACCGCGATAGACGTTTTGCCGACGCCGCCCTTTTGATTCGCTACTGCGTATGTCTTCATTACTGCGCTTTCTCAACCTGCTCTAGGATCACCAAATGCCGTTTGCCCGCAACCTGCGGCACGCGGAGTTCGACCACGTCCACAATGCGAACGCCTTCCGGTAATCGCGCCAGTTCGTCGTGCGGGTACAGGCCCTTCATCGCCAGCAGCTTGCCGCCGGGGGCCACCAGATGCGCGGCGCTGCGGACAAAGTCGGCTAGCTCAGCGAAGGCACGCGAGGCGACCAAATCGAAGCGGTGCGGCGGTTGAAACGCTTCCACCCGTTCACACACCACGCTGGCATTTCGCAATTCGAGCTCACCGATCGCTTGTCGAATGAAGGTGGTTTTTTTCTGCAACGAGTCGAGCATGACAACCTCGAGCATGGGCGCCGCGATGGCGAGGCAAATGCCCGGCAGTCCGCCACCGGAGCCGACATCAAGAATCGATTTTGCCTGGCCGAGGTGCGGCATCAACGCAAGGCTATCGAGGACGTGCAGGCCAATCATGCGCGCAGGTTCACGCACCGCAGTCAGGTTGTAAACCTTGTTCCATTTGTTCAACAAGGCAACATAGGCGAGCAATTGCTGCTGCTGCTCGGCCGACATCGCCATCTGCAGTTGTTCGATGCCTGTCGATAGCGCGTCGGCCAGCGACGCGTTTGGCGTATTTTGGCTCGATGTCATGACGGCGCTCACGCGACCTGCTCGTCGGCTGCGCTGGTCGCGTTTACCGCGTTTTCCTGCGTTGCCGCAGCGTTCATCGCGGTGCGCGCCTCGGCAAAACCTCGCTTGAGGTGCACTAAGAGGAGCGAAATCGCCGCCGGCGTGATGCCCTGGATGCGCGAGGCCTGGCCGATGGTTTCCGGCTTGTGCTGGTTGAGTTTGAGCTGCACTTCTTTCGACAGGCTGCGCACTTTCGTGTAATCGAGATCTTGCGGCAATCGCAGCGACTCTTGCGCGCGCCCACGCTCAACTTCGTCTTGTTGACGGTCGATGTAGCCCTGATACTTGGCGGCAATCTCGACCTGTTCGGCGACCGCGGGATCCGTCACACCGATACCAGCAACGGGCAGCGTCATCAACGCGCGGTACGCGACATTCGGGCGACGCAGTAAATCAAACA
>JAYVUH010000112.1:0-2635 GCA_043788115.1 Burkholderiales bacterium | reverse complement strand
TCCGTGATGTTCTTCGGCGTGAGCTGCCTGTCCTGCACCGTGGCCGGATGTTTCGGCTGCATGTGCGGCGGCAGGTGAGTTGGCTGCGCTTTTCGCCGGAGCGAATGCGAATGCGAAAATGGCGCACAACAGCAGCGAGAGCCTCGTCGCGATGGAGGCGCGGGATTTGCCGGGCGTGCTGATGCTGAAAACTGGTGAGTTCATTGCGAAGGCTTCATTCCGAGTCGGTCCGCGACACACTTTGCGAAATGGGGAGACGCAAACGGACGTGGCTCAAAGCCGACAACGGGCGAAATTGGGCGCACAGAAAAGGCCGTCACTTGATGCGAAGCAAGCACTTTGTGAAATTTTTCACAAAGCCCCCCCTCGCCCCCTCGCCGCGATGCCTCCGCCTACCCTTCGTCCGGCGGTAATTCCACGATCTGGAACCAGTGCTTCTCCAGCGTCTGCAGCGTGTCCACGATCGCCTCGAACGTCACCGGCTTCACGATGTAGCTGTTCACGCCGAGGTCGTAGCTGCGGTACACATCCGCGTCGTCTTTGGATGTCGTCAGCACGGCGACCGGGATGTTCCGCAATGCGGGTGTGTTCTTGAGTTCCTTTAGCACCGTGCGCCCGTCCTTTCGCGGCATGTTCAGGTCCAGCAGGATCAGCCCCGGCCGTGGAGCCTGCGCGGGCGGTGCAAACTGACCTCTCGCGTTCAGGTAGTCCATCAGTTCCTCGCCGTTCTCGACGAATCGCAGATCGTTGATCAGCCGCGCATCCTTCATCGCCTCCGCCGCGAGCACGCGGTCACCGGGGTCATCGTCGGCCATGAGGATCGTGATTGGCTTCGGTTGAGGATTCATCGCGTAGAGTAGGTGAAGCTTTGCGTGCGGCAGGATACTGAGCCTTGGCGGGGGGAACAGACAATCACGATCCGTGCATAATGTCAGCGACAAATGAAGGCGCGACGTGTCGGCTTTGAGTGGTCATTTTTCAAGATGGCGGAGGGGGCGAGATTCGAACTCGCGGGACCTTGCGGCCCGTCGGTTTTCAAGACCGATGCATTCAACCGCTCTGCCACCCCTCCAAACTTCTAACAATGAACCACTTATGACGTTTTTATTTCTCTGATATTTTAGACTTGTAACCCGAATAAGTAACCCGATACTCGTGTTCATGCCGAGCGGAACACAAAAATCACAGGAACTTAGCAAGGTTGGCGAATGTCTGTATCGCACAGGAAAGAAAATTTACTTTGCGCTTTTCAAGGTGCGGGGCAAGCAGATTAAGCGCTCGTTGCAGACGGAGGATTTGGCGATTGCGAAACGTCGTCTCTCGGAGCTGCGCGGCAAGGCAGAGCGGATGCACGGCAAAGGGAATCGGAACATTCGCTTCGATGAGTTGGCGTCACAGTGGCTCGAATCAATTAAACCGTCGCTGAAACCGAAGTCGCTTTCTCGTCGGAACGTTGCGATTGTCGGTCTTGCAAAGTCGTTCGCGGGGATGCCTGCGAGGGCGATTGGATTTGCGGAGATTGACCGCTGGAAGCGGACGCGCGGTGCGGCGCTTTCACCGCGCAGTCACAACATCGAACTCGAAACGCTGAGTCTGCTTTTCCGCTACGCTGGCGACAGAGGAATTCTCATGGACAATCCTGCCGAGAGTTTCAAGCGGCGGAAGCAGGCGCGTGCGGTGATTGAAATGCCGAGTCGTGAGCAGTTCAGCGCGCTCGTGCGAGACCTTCGCGGTGCATCGCGCGCGGTCGCATCTGGCGCTGCGGACATGGTGGAGTTTTTGGCGTATAGCGGAATGCGTGTCGGCGAGGCGAGGCACGTTCGTTTTTGCGACGTGAATGCTGAGTTGGGAACGGTGCTGATTACGGGCGGGGAGTTGGGGACGAAGAATCATCAGCAACGAGTCATTCCGCTTTTTCCGAATCTGCGGGTCGTGTGTGAGAGAGTGAAGGGCGCTCGCAAAGTCGCTGACGCGGACGCACGGCTTTTCGAGATTGAATCACCACGCGGAGCGATGGAGCTGGCGTGCAAGCGCGCGGGCTTGCCGGACTTCACCGTTCATTCAATGCGGCACTTCTTCGCGTCGAACGCAATCGAGGTGGGCATCAACTTCAAAGTGATTGCTGGCTGGCTGGGGCACTCGGATGGCGGGATTCTCGTTGCTAGGACATACGGGCCTCTGCGGTCGGAATTCAGTGCGGAGATGGCCGTGAAGATGTCCTTTGTCGCGCTTGCTGAAAATCCGCCAATTCCTGAGAAGTTGGCTACCTAGTAATTTTTTACGCTCGGTCGTGCGCGACGGATTTTTTTGAGTTTGCACGCGAATAAGCTCGTCAAAGGTTATTGTGTTCTGATACTGAGGAAATGGCAGAGCAATCAATATCCAGTCCGGTCTTCTACACCGTCAAGCAAGTAGCATCCTTGCTCAATGTTTCCGACAAAAGTATCCGGCGAGCGATGGCGCGTGGATTGTTGCAACCGTCCAAGGCGTTTCGGAAATTACTGATACCTAGGGAGCAATTAGAGACGTTTTATGAGCGGACAAAGTAGCGTCCAGCCAATTCTTCGCGATATGTATCCTCCTTATTTGATGAGTCATTGTGCTTCTCAAGGGCGCTTTTCAGGTATCCCTCCGG
>JAYVUH010000111.1:0-5058 GCA_043788115.1 Burkholderiales bacterium | reverse complement strand
AGCAGCACCGAGCGCGCTCTCCATTCGATGTTCTCGTCTTCAATATAAAAGCCCGTTGATCGACGGTCATCTACCACCAGCGCCGTTGCGCCGACGCCGACCGCAGCGATTGGGAAACAGCCTTGCAACGTAACTGCGGCGGTGATGATTGAGACGGCGAGTAGCAAGCGTTTCATGTTGGCTCCTGCGGGCATTTGATGGTGGCTGGCTGATTCGGGCTGATTCGGGGTAAGTGAGGCAGATCGAGGGGGTTCGGGCGATCAACTGCCGATGATGTCCTTGATCCATTCGACGCCAGCTTCATCCAATTTGTTCATAAGTATGGCATCAAAGCGGCAGCGCGGAGTTTGTCGCAAACCCGCCAGATAGTGTTCGGCTGCGGCGATGAGACGTCGCTGCTTGGCGACGTGGATGCTGGCCGCGGCTCCGCCAAAATTTTTCGAGACGCGAAGGCGAACCTCGACAAAAACCAGCGCGTCGCCGTCGCGCATGATCAGATCAATTTCGCCGAAACGACAGCGGTAGTTGCGCGCTACCAATTGCATTCCTTGCTTCACGAGGAAGCCCTCGGCGATGCGTTCGGCGCGGTCGCCGGTGGATTTTGTTGTGGCCTCAGTCAACTTGTTTTGGTTCCGCGCAAATCGGCTGGCCGGTACTACTCGGCCGATTTTACGATTTGCGGCTTACCGTCGCGCATTTCAACGACCGACAGGGCACGCAAGAGCTGGTTGCCGTCGAGGCTAATGCGACCAGTCACGCCATCAATCGGCGCAAACGGTTGTTTGGCATTGGAGCGCGTCGCAGCATCAGTTTGCGGTGCGCGACTCACCAGCGCAAACATGATGCGCCACGCATCAATGCCAAGCGCGTAGAGGCGCTCGTACTCGGCAGGGAGTGGCGTCGGTGGCCGCGCATAGGTCATCACCGCCGTGTGATCGCGCTCAACGAACCAAGGTATTTCAGGGTATTTCACGCTGTCGAGGTCGAGGTTTTCCACCGCATCGGCGCGCGGATCGAACGACTGCGCGGTCGCAAACACCGGTAGTCCCTGCGGCAAGTAAGGCCGTGCAAAACGTGCCACCTGCATATCGGCGGCGATAAACACCACATCGGCCTTTGCCGCCTCAGGTTTTTCCATGGCAGCTTTCACTTTCGGGCCGTCATTCAAATCGCCCGAGAATGCGATGCGTGTCGCGACCGTGCCGCCGAGTTTCAGCCACTCCTTTTCAAAAGCGTCTTGGATGCGCTTGGCGAGTGCGGCGTTGCCATGGACGATGGCCACACTGCGAAAGCCCTCGTCAGACGCCGCGCGCGCGGCAAGTCTGGCGTCCCAGTCAAGGGAGAGCGAAATGTGGAAAAAATTGTTAGCTTCGGCCTTCGCCGAGTCTGCGGGTGTATTGAGCGCAAGCGTTGGCAGGTAGCCGGCTTCGCGTGCCACCACGGTTGCGCCGTCACGCGTCAGACCTGCGACGACCGCAACGGCGCCGTCGGCTACCGCCTTGCGATACAGCGTCGCCAGTGATGCTGCCTCGTCGTCGGCCAGATACACGCGCGCGTCGAACTGCGCTTTGCCGCTCAGTTCAGCGGCAACCAGAAACCCGGCAC
This sequence comes from Burkholderiales bacterium, assembly GCA_043788115.1. Classification (GTDB taxonomy): domain Bacteria; phylum Pseudomonadota; class Gammaproteobacteria; order Burkholderiales; family Usitatibacteraceae; genus UKL13-2. The sequence goes on along the minus strand of JAYVUH010000111.1, from coordinate 3,453 downwards.
GTGCAGCCTCTGCGGCGCGGCCAAGCGCCTTTGAAGAAATCGGTAGGATGAGCGCGATCGATTTTGGCGTATCCACTGGTTTCTCCGCCGGTTTTTCGTCCGCCTTGCCAGCAAGCGCATTGCCGAGCTTTTCGGCGGGCTTGTCGCCGGCCTTGTCCAGGTTGGAGGCAGAGGGCATGGCGGGCGGCGCGGGCGCGACGACCAGCGGTGCGGCAGTCTCGACCGGCTGTTTCTGCGGTAGTGGCTTTTCTTGCGATACTGCTTGGGTTGCGGTGACCGCCATTGTGATCGCCGCAAGAATGCCGCCGACAGCGACACCACGCACCCGCAGCGCCAACTTGGCGGCCGAGATAACGCCGCAAATGGATTTCCGTATCACGACCATTGAAACGCCGATTGAAACGACCATTGAATGATGCCGCCAATGCAAAAGGATGAGACAGAAGACGTCAAACTTGAGCCCGCATTATATGTGGTCGCCACCCCCATTGGTAACCTAGGCGACGTGACCGAACGCGCGCTACGCACGCTTGAATTCGTCGATGTTATCGCAGCCGAGGACACCCGCAACACGCAGTCGCTGTTGGCGCACTTCGGCATTAAGGCGCGCATGATTGCGGTGCACGATCACAACGAGCGGCACGCTGCTGACGGTGTGGTGAAGTTGATCAATGAGGGCAAGAGCGTCGCACTCGTTACCGACGCTGGCACGCCCGCAGTCAGCGATCCGGGCGCTCGCGTCGTTGCGGCGGTACACGCGGCGCGCCTCAAGGTCGTTCCTGTTCCGGGTGCATCGGCGGTGGTGGCGGCAGTGTCGGCCAGCGGTGAAGGAGAAGGTGGATTTTTGTTTCACGGCTTTCTACCGACCAAGTCTGGCGATCGCAAACGCGCGCTGACTGCGCTGTTGAATTGCGCCTACCCGATCGTGCTCTACGAATCGCCGCACCGCATCGTCGAATCGATGGCGGATATCGCCGAGGTGTTCGGAGATACCCGCGAGATCGTCGTGTGCCGCGAACTGACGAAAAAATTCGAAACCATTCAGCGGCTGGCATTGGGCGACGCCGTTGCGTGGCTGGAAGCCGACACCAATCAGCAGCGTGGTGAGTTTGTGCTGGTATTGTCAAAGCCCAAGCAGGGCGGCGCAATTGAGGCAAAAGAGGCCCAAACGGCAATGCTGGAGCGGACCTTGCGAATTTTGCTCGCCGAGCTTCCGCTTAAACAGGCTGTCGCAATGGCGGTACAACTTACCGATATGAAGAAAAATGCGGTCTATGACGCGGCCTTGCGACTGAAACAAACGCCAACAGATCCAGCGGCACTTCTATAATTTAGCCATGCAAACACTGACCATCACCCAACCTGACGACTGGCACCTGCACCTGCGTGACGGCAATGCCTTGAAAGCCGCGTTGCCGCACACCGCGAGACAGATGGCGCGCGCTATTGTCATGCCGAACTTGAAGCCGCCCGTGCGCAATGTCGAGGATGCCGCCGCGTATCGAGAGCGCATCATCGCGGCCATACCGGCGGGCATGATGTTCGAGCCGCTGATGACGCTCTACCTAACCGATAACACTTCGCCGGCCGATATTGTCTCGGCCCACGCGTCCGGCTTCGTCAAGGCGGTTAAATACTATCCGGCTGGTGCAACGACAAATTCCGATTCCGGTGTCACCGATATCCGTAAGTGCGACGCGGCTATTGCAGCGATGCAGGAGGTCGGTCTGCCGCTGTTGTTGCACGGCGAAGTGACAGGTGATGACGTCGATACCTTTGACCGAGAAAAGGTGTTTATTGAGAAGCATCTCATCGGGTTGGTGCAACGGTTTCCGACATTGCGCGTGGTGCTCGAACACATCACTACTGCAAACGCCGTCAAGTTTGTGCTCGCGGCGAGCGATAACGTCGCCGCCACCATCACGCCGCAGCACCTGCTGTTTAACCGCAACGCGATTTTCAAGGGCGGACTTCGCCCGCACTTTTACTGCTTGCCGATATTGAAACGCGAAGAACACCGGCTCGCACTGATTAACGCGGCAACTTCCGGCAACCCCAAGTTTTTCTTGGGCACCGATAGCGCGCCGCACACGCGCAACGCGAAGGAATCGTGCTGCGGCAGCGCGGGGTGTTTTTCCGCACTGCACGCGATAGAGCTCTATGCGCAGGCGTTCGAGAGCGTTGGCGAACTCGACAAATTGGAAGCCTTCGCCAGTTTCCACGGGCCGGATTTCTACCGGTTGCCGCGCAACACGAAAAAGATCACGCTCAACAAAACAACCTGGCGCGTGCCGCAGGAATTGCCCTTTACCGAATCGGGACTGGTGCCGCTATGTGCCGGTGAAGAGATGTCGTGGCAGATGGCTTGACCGGCGACGGTTGGAAGCGGTTGGCATCACAACGTGACTCGCCGCTGTTCGCCAGCGTCCGGGAGATTCTGCATCAGCTTGACGGCGCAGATTGGCCGACCCTCGAGCGATTGAACGAACTTAGCAAGCAGCGCGACCTGCGCAACCGGGATGACAAACCCATGCGTTTTGTGGAGCCAGCCGGTGCAGTGTCAGCGATGGCCTATGAATTGCAGATCGCGACGAGCGGTGAAATTCCAACCCGTGAAAATCTGCACGACCTGCTGAACGCCATGCAGTGGTTGTCGTTCCCGCACTTGAAGCGCGCCATCAACGCCGAGCACGTCAAGCGACTTCAACATGAGCCCGGAGCGGAGGCCAAGTCGCGTTCTAAGGCGCGTGATGTGCTCACGATGTTCGACGAGAGCGGCGTGATCGTCGCGAGTGCCGACCCGTCGCTTCTGGAATTGCTGCGATCGTTCCAATGGCGCGCGCTGTTTGTCGAACGGCGTTCGGATGTGATCAAGAGTATGCGTTTTCACCTGGTCGGCCATGGCCTGATGGAAAAGGTGTTGGCCCCTTTCATCGGCATCACCGGCAAGGCGATTCTGCTGCCGGTTGCGGATTGCGCATTGGATAACGCGGTCTTATTGGATGGTGCCGCCGCCGACTGGTTGATCCATCCGACGAATCTGGCGAGCGCACAGAATTTAGCACCGCTGCCGTTGCTTGGTGTCCCCGGTTGGGATGCACGCAATCAGTCGGCCGCCTTCTATGACAATGTCGACTACTTCCGCAGTGGTCGCGCGCACCAAAAAGCAAACCGCGTAGGTTGGTGCTGAGCGCAGCGAAGCCCAACACGTTGTGCCTCGGTCCGGGTCGCTATTCGAAACCTGCGTGAGATAATCAAACCGGAAGCTCGCCAGACAGTCGCTGTGCACTTGTTGCATAGAGGAAAGTCCGGACTCCATAGGGCAGAGTAGTGGGTAACTCCCATCCACCGCGAGGTGAGGATTAGAGCAACAGAGACGAGTCGCGCAAGCCGCAAGGTTTGTGCGGGTGAAACGGGCAATCTCTACTCGGAGCAAACCCAAATAGGCAGGCA
>JAYVUH010000110.1:0-8376 GCA_043788115.1 Burkholderiales bacterium | reverse complement strand
GCTGTTGCATTCGGGAACCAGCTTTCGCAGGTTCAGCCTGACCATCCGCGAGATCTACTTTTCCGGCGTGATGTCGCTGGTGATCATCATGGTGTCGGGTCTGTTTGTCGGCATGGTGCTCGGGCTGCAGGGCTTCGAAACGTTACAAAAATATGGCGCTGAAGAAACCATGGGCGTCCTCGTAGCGTTGTCGCTGGTGCGTGAACTAGGGCCCGTCGTGGCCGCACTGCTATTTGCCAGCAGGGCAGGTTCGGCGGCAACTGCCGAGATTGGATTGATGAAGGCCACGGAGCAACTAAAGGCCATGGATATGATGGCCATTGATCCGGTCGCCAGGGTGGTGGCACCACGCTTCTGGGCTGGCGTAATCTCGATGCCGCTGCTGGCGGCATTGTTCTCCGCCATGGGCATATTCGGCGGATACATTGTTGCGGTGGCGGTGGTCGGCATTGATCCGGGCGTGTTTTGGGCCAACATGCAGGCGGCGGTGGACTTTCGCTACGACGTTTTGAACGGCGTCATCAAGTCGGTTGCGTTCGGTGTCGCGATATCCATCATCGCGACCTTTGAAGGATTTGATGCCGACCCCACCGCAGAAGGTGTCTCGAGGGCAACGACGAGGACGGTTGTGAAGTCGGCGTTGACAGTATTGGTGATTGATTTGATTTTGACGGCGTTCATGATTCGCGGCCTTTAGACGGCAAGCGTGACTGCCATAGGTCGGACGTTTTGAAGTGACGAGGAAATAATGGATCGAAAAACAATTGATATTTGGGTTGGAATCTTCATGCTGATCGGCATCGGTGCATTGTTGTTTCTGGCACTAAAGGTCGGCAATCTCGGCAGCGAGCGTAATAGCGCAACCTACAACGTCGAGGCACGCTTCGAAAATATTGGTGGGCTCAAGATGAAGGCACCGGTGAAAAGCGCCGGCGTGTTGGTCGGTCGCGTCAGCGATATCCGGCTCGACCCGGACAAATTTCAAGCGGTGGCAACGCTGACGCTCGATAAGCGCTTTGAATTTCCGAAGGATACCGGTGCGTCGATATTGACCTCGGGACTGTTGGGCGAAGTCTATATTGGGCTTGAGGCGGGTGGTGACGACAAGAAACTGGTACAGGGAGACCGTATCACGATCACGCAGTCAGCGGTGGTGCTTGAGCGGCTCATCGGTCAGTTCATGTTCAACAAGGCGGCCGAAGGCTCCGAAAAGAAATAGTCACCCGGCATTGGCCGGGCAAGTTGCCCGCTTGGGTTGTAAACGAATTGGCTCGGTGCGCGTTATAGCGTTTCAACAAAAATTACGATGGAATTCACATGTTTAGAAAACTAGTTATGTCCGCGGCGCTCTTCGCCTTCGTCAATGCGGCGTATGCCCAAGAAACGGCGCCCGATGATCTCGTTCGCAAGAGCACCAGCGACGTGTTGGCGATGCTCAAGTCGGACAAAGATCTCGCTGCTGGCGATTCGGTAAAGGTTGAGAAACTCGCGAATGAAAAAATCCTCCCGTACTTCAATTTTCAACGCATGACGCAGCTGGCGGTCGGGCGTGGTTGGCGCGATGCGACGGATGCCCAGAAGGCGTCGTTGATCAACGAGTTTCGCAAGCTGCTGGTACGCACCTACTCCTCTTCACTCTCGCAGTTTCGTAATCAGCAGATCGAGGTGCGCCCGCTCAAAATTGGGGCGAGCGACACCGAGGTGGTGGTCAAGACCACGATTTCCCAGCAAGGTGCCCCTGGCATTCCTATCGATTACTCCATGGAGAAAACGAAGGATGGATGGAAGGTGTTTGACGTGCTGATCGACGGCGTATCGCTCGTGACCAACTATCGTTCCTCGTTCGCGACGGAAATCAAGAACGGCGGTGTTGACGGCCTTGTGAAGTCGCTGTCGGAGCGCAACGCCAAGAACGCGGCCAAGAAGTAGCGGCATGCCGACTAGCATTACCAAGGTAGAGCCGACCAATTTTTCGTCCACCGTGGTGGGTGAAGTGTTGGTGCTCGATGGTCCATTGAATCTGGCCTCGATGCCGACCCGACTGGCTGAAACTGAAGCCTATGCAAATCAGACAGCGCTGCCCGAATGTCTGACCATTGATTTTCAGAAGGTGGATGAGATCGATTCGTCGGGGGTAGCGTTGTTGTTGCATTGGCGTCGTGAAGCGGCCAAGCGGGGTAAGTCGCTTAAATACATACACCTGCCGTCCAATCTTGTGGAGCTCGCGGAGCTTTATGGCGTGGCCGACCTGATCCAGTGTCCCGCGCAGCGAAGCGCCGCATAGCATTGCAGATCGCCTCCACCCGCGCCCTCGTTTGAGGGCGCTGCTATTTTTACCGACGCCAGTCCATGATCGCCATCGAAGTCCGTGATGTCCGCAAACGCTTTGGGCCACTCGAGGCGTTGGCGGGGGTATCGCTTTCGGTTGAGCAAGGCGAGTTTTTCGCATTGCTGGGGCCAAATGGCGCGGGCAAGACCACCCTGATTTCTGCGCTGGCCGGGTTGACGCGGGTGGATAGCGGCAGCCTGTCGGTGATGGGACACGACGTTGAAAAAGGTTATAAGCAAGCCCGAAAGGCGCTCGGCATCGTCCCGCAGGAGATCGTCTTCGATCCGTTTTTTTCGGTGCGCGAAACGCTGCGCTTTCAAGCGGGCTATTTCGGGATCTCGCGCGGCGCGGCGCTGGATACGTGGATCGATGAGTTGCTGGCGAATCTGTCTCTGACAGACAAAGCGAACAACAACATGCGGCAGTTATCGGGCGGTATGAAACGGCGGGTGCTGGTGGCACAGGCGCTGATTCATCGCCCACCGGTGATCGTGCTCGATGAACCCACGGCCGGCGTTGACGTTGAGCTCCGGCAAACACTTTGGGCGTTTATTCGACGACTGAATCATGACGGCCACACCATTTTGCTCACCACGCACTACCTTGAGGAAGCCCAACAGCTCTGCTCTCGTATCGCAATGATGAAATCCGGCGGCATCGTCGCGCTGGATACAACCGAGCACTTGCTCAACGCTTTTTCAGAACGTGTGCTGAAAGTGATTGTGGCTGGTGATTTGCCAGAAGCGCTGGCCGTCAAGCGCACCAAACAAATCGATGCGTGGCAACACTTTTCGATCCACGATTACGCCGATGTTGAACTTCTCCTCGGCGAATTTCGAGCTGCTGGTATTTCCATCTTGAAAATGGAGGTGTCCGAGCCAGATTTGGAAGAGGTATTTCTGAAGGTGATGCACAAATGATCCGCTTTCAAACATTGCTGCGGAAAGAAATTCTGCGGTTCTGGAAGGGGCAAGCGAGCGGCTGGAGCAGGGCCCCGCGCGCAGCGTGGGATGTGACGCCGGCGAGCGCCGCCGATCCTTCCGTAGGTATGGGGAGCGCGCAATCATGATCGGCTTTCAGACGTTGCTGCGGAAAGAAATTCTGCGGTTCTGGAAGGTCGGATTTCAGACCGTTGCCTCGCCGGTGCTGACGGCGATCTTGTATCTGCTGATCTTCTCGCATGTGATGGCGGGTACCAAGGCTGCGTTCGAGGGAGTGAGCTACGAACAGTTCCTGATCCCCGGCCTAGCAATGATGTCGATGCTGCAAAACGCGTTCGCCAACACGTCTTCCTCACTGATCCAGTCGAAGATTACCGGGAACATCCTGTTCATCTTACTGCCGCCGCTGTCGCACTGGGATTTCTATGCGGCCTACGTGTTAGCGGCGATGGTGCGGGCGCTCGCGGTTGGTTTGGGCGTGTTTATCGTCGGCCTGCTAATGGCAAATATTCCGGTGCACAACGCGGCCTGGATTGTTGCGTTCGCCGTCTTGGGAAGTGCGATGCTTGGCGCCATGGGTATGATCGCGGGACTGTGGGCGGACAAATTTGATCAAATGGCGACCTTCCAGAACTTCATCATCATGCCGTTGACGTTTTTGTCGGGCGTTTTCTACTCGATTCACTCGCTGCCCGGCTTCTGGCAGGTGCTGTCACATTTCAACCCGTTTTTTTATCTGATTGACGGGTTTCGGTATGGGTTCTTCGGTAAATCCGATGTTTCTGTGTGGCTTTCGTTCGGCGTCACAAGTTTTGCATTCTTGTGCCTCTCGGCGGTGACACTTGCCCTGCTAAAATCAGGCTACAAACTAAGGCAATAACGATGGTCACTCCTGAACAGATCGAAGGCTACCTGCAAGACAAACTTGACTGCGAATACCTCACGGTTGCCGGTGACGGCGCGCACTTCGAGGCGGTCATCGTCTCGTCGCTGTTCGACGGCAAGTCGCGTGTGGCACGGCATCAGGTGGTGTACGGCGCGCTCGGTGACCGTATGCGCGAAGAGATCCACGCCTTGTCGATGAAGACGCTTACGCCAACCGAATGGCGCGCACAGTCCGGCCTGCCGAGTGGCGCGCACAGTCCGCCCGTCTCTAGCCCCTAGTCACCTCTCCTCCAAGGAAACCCCATGCAAAAACTCAAAATCCGGGGCGGCAAGGCGCTCAACGGATCAGTTCGCATTTCCGGTGCCAAGAACGCCGCGCTGCCGATCATTTCCGCCGCGCTGCTATCGGCCGAGCCGCTGGCATTGACCAATGTGCCGCAGCTCAATGACATCGGCACCATGGTGAAACTGCTCGCGCAAATGGGCGTTGTCGCCGAGCGCAAGGGCGAATCGCTGACCCTATCGGCGGCCAACATCGCCGACAAGATCGCGCCCTATGAGATGGTCAAAACCATGCGCGCCTCCATTCTGGTGTTGGGGCCGCTGGTGGCCCGGTTTGGTCAGGCCAAGGTTTCGCTGCCGGGTGGCTGCGCGATCGGCGCGCGACCGGTCGATTTGCACATTAAGGGCTTGGAGGCGATGGGCGCCAACATCACCATCGAAGCTGGCTACATCCTGGCCAGCGCCACTAAGCTCAAAGGCGCGCGCATTCTGATGGAAACGGTGACCGTCACTGGTACCGAGAACCTTATGATGGCGGCGTGTCTCGCCGACGGGACGACCGTGCTGGAAAACGCCGCGCGCGAGCCGGAAGTTGTCGATCTTGCACGTTGCCTGATTGCCATGGGTGCCAAGATCTGCGGGCACGGCACCGACAAGATCACCATCGTCGGCGTCGATCGCCTGCATGGCGCCAGCTACGCCGTTATGCCGGATCGAATTGAAACCGGCACGTTTCTGGCCGCCGTTGCTGCGACGGGTGGTGACGTCACGCTCACCAACGCCGCGCCCGATACGCTCGACGCCGTGATCGACCGCTTGCGCGATTCCGGTGCGACGATCACAGCCACTATCGACACGTTGCGTATCGTCGCCAACAAACGTCCGGCACCCATCAGTCTCAAAACGGCACCTTACCCTGCGTTCCCCACCGACATGCAGGCGCAGTTCATCGCGCTCAACTGTATCGCCAGCGGTACGGCGGTGGTAACGGAAACAATTTTTGAAAACCGCTTCATGCACGTTCAGGAGCTGGTGCGGCTGGGAGCGAAGATCGACATTGAGGGCAACACCGCAATCGTGCACGGCGTGGGCAAACTGACCGGTGCGTCGGTCATGGCGACCGACTTGCGTGCATCAGCCTGTCTGGTGATCGCAGGATTGGTGGCCGAAGGCGACACCATCATCGATCGCATCTACCATCTCGATCGTGGCTACGATCACATTGAAGCCAAACTGACGGCGATCGGCGCGCAGATTGAGCGCGTGGACTAGCCGACCCCAGCCGACTGACGAGAAAAACTTGATTACCATCGCACTATCGAAGGGCCGCATTTTCGAAGACACGCTGCCGCTGTTGGCGGCGGCTGGGCTGCGTCCGCGCGAAGACCCGGAAAAATCACGCAAGCTCATCATCGCCACCAACCGCCCCGACGTTCGCGTTGTGATTGTTCGGGCGTCCGATGTGCCCACCTACGTCCAGTACGGCGCGGCGGATTTAGGCGTCGCCGGCAAGGACGTGTTGCTCGAGTCGAATACACAGGGCATCTACCAACCGCTTGACCTGAATATCGGCAAGTGCCGCATGATGGTCGCGGTCAGAAATGGCTACGACTATGCCGCCGCAGTCACGCGCGGCGCACGGTTAAACGTCGCGACCAAATACGTCGAAACCGCGCGCGAACACTTTGCGTCCAAAGGCATGCACGTCAATTTGATCAAGCTGTACGGCTCGATGGAACTGGCGCCCTTGACCGGCTTGGCCGACGCCATTGTTGATCTGGTCTCGACCGGCAGCACGCTCAACGCCAACGATTTGGTTGCGGTCGAAGAGATCATGCCGATTTCGTCGCGCCTGATCGTCAATCGCGCCGCGCTCAAGTTAAAGCACACGCAGATTCAGCCGCTGATAGACGCGTTCGAAAAGGCTGCGTCCAGCAAAGGTTGATTTTTGAATTTGAAAGTCGTTTATTGGCGGGCATTTTCAGCCAAAATGTGCTGGAAACGCCCGTGTTTGCTAGCGTTTTAATTTAAAGACGAACTTAGCCTTCATTTGACCCACCTATGTTGAAGATTCGCAAACTCCAATCGAGTAGCAAAACATTCGAGGCAGAACTCTCGACGCTGCTCGCCTTCGAATCCGCACAAGACCCGCAACTCGAACAGCGTGTGCGGGATATTCTGCTCGACGTAAAGACACGCGGCGACGCTGCGCTGTTGGAGACGACGGCAAAGTTCGACCGCTGGGTGCCGGCCTCGGTGAGCGCGCTGGAGGTTGACCGTGCGACCATGCAACGCGCCTTGGCGGGGTTGGATCAGACTGTGCGTGCGGCGCTGGAAACTGCCGCGGCACGTATCCGCAGTTACCACGAGCGTCAGTTGCAGCCTTCGTGGCAATACACAGAAACCGACGGTACGGTGTTGGGGCAGCAGATCACGCCAATCGACCGCGCTGGTCTCTACGTTCCGGGTGGCAAGGCGGCGTATCCGTCGTCGGTACTGATGAATGCGGTCGCCGCCAAAGTCGCAGGCGTGAAAGAACTCATCATGGTCACGCCAACGCCGGACGGCGTAGTGAACGATACGGTGCTCGCTGCTGCCGCATTGGCGGGTGTTGACCGGGTGTTCCGGGTCGGCGGCGCGCAGGCGGTAGGCGCACTGGCATACGGCACCGCGACCATCCCCGCAGTCGACAAGATCGTCGGCCCGGGCAATGCGTACGTCGCGGCGGCCAAGCGGTTTGTGTTTGGCGTGGTTGGTATTGACATGGTGGCGGGGCCGTCCGAAATACTGGTGATCGCCGACGGCAACACCGACCCGCGCTGGGTGGCGATGGATTTGTTTTCACAGGCCGAGCACGACGAAATCGCGCAGGCGATTTTGCTGAGTCCGGATGCCGCGTATATCGATCGGGTCGAAGCCGCCATGAACGCCTTGCTGACAACCATGCCGCGCGCGGACATCATCCGCGCCTCGCTCGGCAATCGCGGTGCGTTAATCACCGTACGCGATCTAGACGAGGCGTGTGAGCTTTCGAACCGCATCGCACCGGAGCATCTGGAACTCTCGGTGGCCGACGCCGACGCACTGCTGGCCAAGCTGCGTCACGCCGGCGCGATTTTTATGGGCCCGTATTCGTCGGAATCGATCGGCGACTATTGCGCCGGCCCCAATCATGTATTGCCTACATCACGAACGGCGCGCTTCTCGTCGCCGCTGGGCGTTTACGATTTTCAGAAGCGCTCATCCATCATCAAGATCTCGCCGACCGGTGCTTCGACGCTAGGACGTGTGGCGGCGACGCTGGCACGCAGTGAAGGCCTCGAAGCGCACGCGCAATCCGCCGAGTTCAGGTTCGACAAATGACGTTGATGCTGAGACCCAACTTGATCCGCGACGAGATTGCGGCGCTATCGGCGTATCACGTGCAAGACGCGGCGGGCTACATCAAGCTCGACGCGATGGAAAACCCGTTTGCGTTACCGGCGGCATTGCGTCAAGGGCTGGCGGACCATCTTGCGGCTGCGGCGATCAACCGTTATCCGGATCCCGTGGCAGGCGACCTCAAGGGTGCGTTGCGTCGCGCGATGAAGATCTCGGCCGGTCTCGATATGCTGCTCGGCAATGGCTCGGATGAGATCATCCAGATGCTGGCAATGGCGTGCGCTAGGCCGGGCGCGAAATTGTTATCGGTTGAGCCTGCATTCGTCATGTTCAAGATGATCGCGACGTTTTGCGCGATGGACTACGTTGGCGTACCGTTGAAGTCAGCTGATTTCAGCCTTGATGAGGCTGCCATGCTCGCCGCGATTGAGGAGCACCAACCGGCGCTCACCTTCTTGGCGTATCCGAACAACCCGACCGGCAACTTGTTCGATTCCGCAGCCGTTCGCAACATCATTCGTGCCTCACCCGGTCTGGTGGTGATCGATGAAGCGTATT
>JAYVUH010000109.1:0-2393 GCA_043788115.1 Burkholderiales bacterium | reverse complement strand
ACGCAAGGACCTGACGCTACTGCTCGACATCCTCACGCCGATTGCCAAAAGCTGGCCATCACAGTGGTGCCTCGAAGCCAACTCGTTGGCGATTCAAGTGCTGGGTGGCTACGGCTATACCCGCGACTTTCCGGTCGAACAGTTTTATCGCGATAACCGCCTGAACGCGATTCACGAAGGCACGCACGGCATTCAAGCCCTCGACCTACTCGGCCGTAAAGTGGTGATGCAGCACGGTGCCGCGTTCAAGTTGCTGGGCGCGCGCATTAGTGCGACGGTCGCGCGTGGACTCGCCGCGCAACACCCGGACACGCAGCGATTCGCGGGTGAGCTCGGCGCAATGGCACAACGGCTGGCTGCCGTGACTCAAACGCTATGGGGCGCGAACAACCTCGACCAAACGTTGGCGAACGCAACGATCTATCTGGAAGCCTTCGGTCATGTCGTGCTCGCATGGATCTGGCTCGAACAATCACTCGCCGCTTCTGCCCACTACAATGAAACCGATAGCGACTTCTATCATGGCAAGTGGCAGGCGTGCCGCTATTTCTACACCTTCGAGCTGCCTAAAGTCTCGCCGATGTTGGACTTGCTCGCTTCACTCGACCGCACAACACTCGACATGCAACCTGCCTGGTTCTAGCCTGATTCGATTTCTAATTCATTGGCGCATTAATGATTCAAATTCAACACCAGTAGCCTGCAAGAAGCGCAGCGTATTGCAGGGCGATCACCACACAAGCACCGTCCCGCATTGCGCTACGCTCCATGATGGGCTACTCCGTTAATAAATGATTAATGGTTTGGAAGTGGAATGACACACATTCCCGCCAATCCTTCGATCCTAACGCCTCACACCTGACACGCTATGGGCAAAGAAAACGCCACCACACGCTTCTCTGATCGCGTTGCCGACTACATCAAGTACCGGCCGCACTATCCGGTTGAGATCATCGATCTGCTTGCAGCCAATTGTGGGCTCACGCCAGAAAGCGTCATCGCCGACATTGGTTCAGGCACTGGGATCTTGTCCGAGCTGTTTCTGGACAATGGCAACCCAGTCGTTGGTGTCGAGCCCAACCGCGAAATGCGCGAGGCAGGAGAAGAATATCTCGCCGATTTTGGTCGCTTCACCAGCATCGATGGCACGGCGGAAGTCACCAAGTTGCCGAAGCACTCAATCGACTTCGTTCTCGCTGGACAGGCGTTTCACTGGTTTGATCGCGACAAGACCCGCGCTGAGTTCAAACGCATTTTGAAAGACGATGGCTGGGTCGTTCTCGTTTGGAACGACAGGAGAGTAGTTGCCAAACACGATGCCACGCCGTTCCTGCGCGATTACGAAGCGATGCTGCAGACGTATGGCACCGACTACAAAGAAATCAATCACAAGAACATTCAGGATCCAGCGGTGTTCACGCCGTTCTTTGGTGGCCGCTTTCTCGATGCGTCGTTCGATAATTTTCAATACTTTGATTTCGAAGGACTGATGGGGCGACTGCATTCCTCATCGTACGTGCCGCCACCCGGTCACCCCAACTACGCACCCCTTGCCAAGCGCGCGCGGGAAATCTTCGATGCCTGCCAAGTCCGTGGCAAGGTCGCGTTCGAGTACGACACGCGGGTGTATTACGGGATGATGGGGTAGCGGTCAGTGCTGAACGCCGGAGGTTGCGGCAACGCGTTAACGACCGAGTTGAGCGGTCGCACACGCTGCCGCTTCGCGCCTGAGAGGCGCGCTACCATGCTCGACGGCTTGCTCTAACGCGTTGTTAGGAATCAATGCGGCTCCACATTGCGATTCGATGCAGCGGCAAAGGCGGACTCTTGCGCCTTTCGCCGGTTGTGTTCGGCTAGCGCGGAAACAGCCCACCAACCCAACGCCCCGAAGAACATCACTGCACCGGTGATTCCTGAGGCGACGAAGTACCACTGCGGTTTGTCATAGGCAAAACCCATCAGACACCACCCCACTGCGATGACTGCAAGGGCGATTCCGGCGCGTCTCGTGCGGCTCATTGAGGCCTAACGATCAAGTTGTGGGGCGGCGCAGCCGTCCCACACGAACGACGAGTTAGAAATCACTTTGGCCCAGGATCGGTTTAAGAAGCATCCGTGTATTCACGAAATACAACCTTGGACTTACAACGATGACATGACAAACTGTAATCGCGATGCGCCTCTCTGGCCTCTTGAAGGAAAGACTTGGCTTGCTGATGGAAGCAATTGCTGCACAGCTTTTGAGTGGAACTCATGGGCTGTATGTTGCCTTTGACTACATAGGCAAACAAACCTCTGGCAACCTCAAGAGCCTCATACTTCTCCACGTCCTCTTCCCACTTTTTGAATTGCACCAATTCTTTTTCAAGGTCGTTTACACGGCTAACGAGCGC
>JAYVUH010000108.1:0-3928 GCA_043788115.1 Burkholderiales bacterium | reverse complement strand
ACGTATTCACCAATCGCTCGGCTATCGAACCCCCGAGCAGTTCGAGAAGATGTACAGAGGTGCTTAATTAATCTGTCCACGAAAACCGGACTGCCTCAGCGACGATTATTTTCACAGTTTCAGCCTCCTAGTGCCGTGCTGCGTGCAATTCGGAACGGGACGTTATCGAGTCAGATCCGACGTTGCGGGGTTCATGGCCATCATAGCGCAGAATAATCGTCGTTGACCCCGTTTATCGTTGTTCCATCGCCCGACAACCGGTGAAGCTGGCGTGCAGGGTTGTACTAAAGGCGAAGACTGTCCAAGGCAAGGGGACGGTGGATGCGTATCAATCGTCCAAATTGCGGGCGGGTGTACTTGATGCAATGCTGGTCGCGGGCCTACCGGTCGCTTGCTAGACCGCCGTTTCCGGTAAACTTCGCCCGCCCATTTAGCTGTGACACAATCGCGGTTAGACGTAGGGCGTGGATCGCTTCCGGCAGCCAATTCAGGCCGCCGACGGTTCGCACAAAAACACCCGAAAACAAAATTTGAGGAGTGGATCGATGTCCGCTGTCGTAATGCCTTCCGAAGCACTTTCCCCGTCTACCGTCACACTCGACGACAAGTACCTGCTCGACCACGGTCGTGTCTATTTGACCGGCACCCAGGCATTGGTGCGGCTGCCAATGATTCAGCGCCAGCGTGACCTAGCCGCCGGGCTCAACACTGCCGGCTTTATCTCCGGTTATCGCGGATCACCACTCGGCGCCTACGATCAAGCGCTGTGGAAGGCAAAGACATTCCTCAAAGAAAAACACATTTTCTTTACCCCTGGCGTGAATGAAGAGCTGGCGGCGACTGCGGTGTGGGGTTCGCAGCAGGTTGGCTTGTTTGCCGGGGCCAAATACGATGGCGTGTTTGGTATCTGGTACGGTAAAGGTCCCGGCGTTGATCGATCGGGCGATGTGTTCAAGCACGCTAACGCAGCAGGCTCCTCGCCGCACGGCGGTGTGTTGCTGGTTGCTGGTGACGATCACGCCTGCAAGTCGTCTACGCTTCCCCACCAGTCTGAACACGCGTTTGATGCGGCCATGATTCCGGTGCTTTATCCAACTGGTGTTGCCGACATCATCGAGTTGGGGCTGCACGGCATTGCCATGTCGCGTTACTCGGGCTGTTATGTGGCGCTCAAATGCGTTTCGGATACGGTCGATGCATCGGCCTCGGTCGATCTCGACATCGAGTCGCCACATATTGTCATACCGACCGACTTTGAAATTTCTAAGGGTGGCGTACACATCCGCTGGCCGGACGTGCCGCTTGAGCAAGAGTTGCGTTTGCAGCACGACAAAATTTACGCCGCACTCGCCTATGCGCGCGCCAACAAACTTAACCAGGTCACGATTGGTTCGGGTGAGGCCAAGCTTGGCATCATCGCCTCGGGTAAGAGTTATCTCGATACCATGCAGGCGCTGGAAGATTTGGGCATTGATGCGCGCCACGCCGCCGAGATCGGTCTGCGCGTGATGAAAGTCGGTATGCCGTGGCCGCTCGAGCCGACCGCCGTGCGTGAGTTTGCGCAGGGGCTCGACGAGATTTTAGTGGTCGAAGAAAAGCGTCAGCTCATCGAATACCAATTGAAAGAGCAACTCTACAACTGGCGTGATGATGTCAGGCCGCGTGTGGTCGGCAAGTACGACGAGCACGGCGAATGGGAAACCGCACGCAGCGAATGGCTGCTGCCCGCGGCGGGGGAACTGACGCCCGCCATGATTGCGCGCGTGATCGCCAAGCGCATTGGCAAGTTCTACACCTCCAAGATCGTCGAAGCGCGCTTGAAATTCATCGAAGACAAGGAAGCAGCGTTGGCGCGTCCGCGCTCGAAAGTGGCACGTATCCCGTACTTCTGTTCCGGCTGCCCGCACAATACGTCTACCCGTGTGCCGGAAGGCTCGAAGGCGCTCGCTGGTATTGGTTGCCACTACATGGCGACGTGGATCCGCCCAGAAGAGACGATGACCTTCACGCAGATGGGCGGCGAGGGCGTGCCTTGGGCGGGGATCGCGCCGTTCACCAATACCAAGCACGTGTTCGCCAACCTAGGCGACGGCACCTATTTTCATTCGGGGCTGCTGGCCATTCGCGCCTCGGTTGCGGCGAACGTGAACATCACTTACAAGATTTTGTACAACGACGCCGTGGCAATGACTGGCGGACAGCCGGTCGATGGTCCGTTGAATGTTCCGCAGATCACCCAGCAGGTGCACGCTGAGGGCGTCGGGCGCATCGTGGTGGTGACCGACGAGCCGGAAAAATATCCGATGACGTCGAACTTCGCGCCGGGTGTGGTGGTGTACCATCGTGATGAACTCGATGCCGTGCAACGGGAAATGCGCGAGCTACCCGGCTGCACCATCCTCATCTACGACCAAACCTGTGCGGCCGAAAAGCGCCGTCGTCGCAAGCGCGGCACCTTTCCCGATCCAGCCAAGCGCGTGGTCATCAACGATTTGGTTTGCGAGGGCTGCGGCGATTGCGGCAAGAAATCCAATTGTTTATCGATCGTGCCTGTCGAAACGGAATTCGGCCGCAAACGGGCGATTGATCAATCGTCTTGCAACAAGGATTTCTCGTGTGTGAAAGGCTTCTGCCCGTCATTTGTGACCATCGAAGGTGGTCAGCTGAAGAAAAAGAAGCCGGTTGTTACCGAAGTATTCATGACGCTGACGGAACCGCAATTGCCCTCTCTGGATACGCCGTGGGGCATTCTGGTCACGGGCGTCGGCGGCACCGGTGTGGTCACCATCGGCGCGTTGCTCGGCATGGCCGCGCACTTAGAAAACAAAGGTGTGGCGGTGCTCGATATGACGGGCCTCGCGCAAAAGGGCGGCAGCGTGTACACGCACGTTCGCATCGCAAAGGCACCGAAAGATATTTTCGCGGTGCGCATCGCCGCTGGTGAAGCCAATGCGTTGCTGGGTTGCGACATGATTGTCTCGACGTCGGACGAGGCAATCGCCAAGATGCAGGCGAACCTGACACGCGGCGTGGTCAATGCGGACGTCTCGACGACCGGTGAGTTCACCAAGAATCCGGACCTGCACATTCCCGTCGGCGAGCTTGAGGCGACTCTCGGGGAAACGATGGCGTCGGTTGAATTTGTCGACGCGACCGGTATCACCACCGCGCTGATGGGCGACGCGATATTCACCAATCCGTTTGTGATGGGCTACGGCTACCAGAAAGGCTTGGTGCCCGTGTCCGCCGCGTCGATCAACCGCGCCATTGAGCTTAACGGTGCGGCGGTCGAGAAGAATAAGCAGGCGTTCGAATGGGGCCGGCGCGCCGCAGTGGATCTGGCCGCCGTGACCAAAGCGGCATTCCCGGCACCCGTGAAAAGCGGCAACGACAAGCTCTCCGAATCCGTCGATGAAATGGTGGCGCGCCGCAGAACATTTTTGACGGGCTACCAAAACGCCGCGTACGCCGATCGCTATGCGGCATTGGTCAAACGCGTGACCGATGTTGAGTCACAAAAATTCGCCGGCAAAATGGCGCTGACCGCCGCGGTTGCGCGCTACTACTTCAAACTGCTCGCTTACAAAGATGAGTATGAAGTGGCGCGGCTCTACACGGACATGGGACCTGGTGGCAACTTCAAGCAGAAGATCGCCGAGCAGTTCGAAGGCGACTATAAACTCACCTTCCACTTGGCGCCACCGATCATGTCGGAGATCGATGCAGCCACCGGTGAGCCGCGCAAAAAAGTGTTTGGCCCGTGGATGATGACCGCCTTCAATCTGCTGGCGAAGTTCAAAGGCCTGCGCGGCACGGCGTTGGATGTGTTTGGCTACACCGATGAACGCAAGAGCGAGCGCCAGTTGATCGCCGACTATGAAGCGCTGATCGAGGAATTGCTGCGCGAGACGACGGCGGCGAATTACGA
>JAYVUH010000107.1:0-5732 GCA_043788115.1 Burkholderiales bacterium | reverse complement strand
GTGGTAACGCTTAGATTTCCCCTCTAAACGCACTACAGCAGCGACTTCATCGCCCCATCCAGACCCGCCACCGTCATCGGATACATTCTCTGCTCCATCAGATCGCGGGCAATTCTGACCGACTGGGTCCACTGCCAATGCTCTTCCGGGGTCGGGTTAATCCAGACAGCGTGCTTGTAAGCATTTGTTAATCGCTCCAGCCAAACGCTACCCGCCTCTTCGTTCCAGTGCTCCACGCTACCGCCGGGCTGCAGAATTTCGTAGGGGCTCATTGCCGCATCGCCAACGATGATGAGCTTGTAGTCGCGACCGTATTTGTTGAGCACATCCCAGGTCGAAAATTTCTCTGAGTGACGTAAGCGGTTGTTGCGCCAGACAGACTCGTAGAGAAAATTGTGGAAATAGAAATACTCGAGGTGTTTGAACTCGGTCTTGGCAGCCGAGAACAGCTCCTCACACCGATGTACATACTCGTCCATCGACCCACCGACATCCAGAAACAGCAGCACCTTCACACGGTTATGTCGTTCCGGAACCATCTTGATATCGAGGTAGCCGGCGTTGCTGGCGGTCGCCTTGATGGTGTGGTCGAGATCGAGTTCTTCTTCAGCACCGCTGCGGGCGAATTTGCGCAGGCGTCTCAACGCCATTTGAATATTGCGAATGCCGAGCTCGACCTGACTGTCGTAGTCGCGGTACGCACGCTGATCCCAAACCTTTACCGCGGATTTGTTGCGGCTCTTGTCCTGCCCGATGCGGATGCCTTCCGGGTTATAGCCATACGCACCAAACGGCGAGGTTCCGGCAGTGCCGATCCACTTCGAACCGCCTTGGTGCCGCCCCTTCTGCTCTTCAAGACGCTGGCGCAGCGTTTCCATCAACTTATCCCAACTGCCCAGTGCCTCGATCTGCGCTTTCTCTTCTTCGCTCAGCAATTTCTCCGCCAGCTTTTTCAGCCATTCATCGGGGATTTCCTTTTGGAACGCCTTGGCGAGTGCCGCGTCCAAATTCTCCATTCCTTTGAAGTAGGCACCGAACGCGCGGTCGAAGCGATCAAAGTTGGCCTCATCCTTGACCAGACAGGTGCGCGACAAAAAATAGAAATCATCGACGCTGCCGTAGGCAATTCCCGCCTGCATGGCTTCGCACAGTGTTAGATACTCTTTGACCGACACCGGCAGGCCGGACTGCTTCAACGAGAGAAAGAAATCGATCAGCACGTATGACTACGCGCTGGCGGACGGCAATAGTCGATGGGCCAGCCCCACCTTCACCGTCGGCCATTCCGGCGCGGTGATTGAGTAGACGCAGGTGTCGCGCAGCTCGCCGGTGCGACCGATCATATGCGCGCGCAGCACGCCGTCGAGCTTGGCACCAAGCCGTTCAATGGCCGCCCGACTTTTGCGATTCATCCAATGCGTGCGAAATTCAACCGCAATACAGCCGAGCGCCTCGAACGCGTGGGTGAGCAACAGCAGCTTTGCCTCGGTATTGACCGCAGTGCGTTGTGCCGACTGCGCGTACCAAGTCGAGCCGATTTCAAGACGGCGATGTTCGGCCGCGATGTTCATAAACGTCGTCGCGCCGACCACAGCACCAGTCTTGAGACGTCGAACGACGAACGGCATCATTGAGCCCTGCTCGCGCAGACCAAGTCGATAGGCGGTATTTGCTTCGGTTTCCTCTGGGCGCGGGACGCTAGTAACCCAAAGATTCCACAGTTTCCCGTCAGCCGCGGCAACCTTCAACGCGGCGTTGTGCTCGACCGCGAGCGGCTCCAATGTGACGTGGTTTCCGGTCAGCACCACTGACGCAACAAAGGCCATTGGCTAACCCCGGCGTTTGGACAGAAACACCAGCCGCTCAAATAGGTGCACATCCTGCTCGTTCTTGATCAAAGCACCATATAGCGGGGGAATTAATTTGTTGACATCACCCGACTTAAGCGCCTCAACCGGGATATCTTCGGCAACCAGCAGCTTGATCCAATCGAGCAACTCAGAGGTGGAGGGTTTTTTCTTGAGTCCAGGCATGTCGCGGATGTCAAAGAAAACTTCCAACGCCTCTTTCAACAACGCCTGTTTGAGTCCGGGGAAATGGACATCGACAATCTGCTGCATCGTGTCACGGTCAGGGAAGCGGATGTAGTGGAAAAAGCAGCGGCGCAAAAACGCGTCGGGTAATTCTTTTTCGTTGTTGCTGGTGATAAAAATAATTGGCCGATGCTTCGCCTTGATTGTCTCGCGTGTTTCGTAGCAATAGAACTCCATGCGATCGAGCTCACGCAACAGATCATTCGGAAACTCGATGTCGGCCTTGTCGATTTCGTCGATCAGTAGCACTACCTGTTCATCAGCGTCGAATGCCTGCCACAGCGTGCCCTTCGAAATATAGTTGCGAATGTCACCGACCTTTTCATCGCCAAGCTGCGAATCCCGCAAGCGCGAGACGGCGTCGTATTCGTACAATCCTTGTTGCGCCTTGGTGGTCGACTTGATATGCCATTGCAGCAACGGCTTGCCAACAGCGGCCGCGACCTCCTCTGCGAGCATGGTCTTGCCGGTGCCCGGCTCACCCTTGATCAATAGCGGCCGCGCTAACGTGATGGCCGCGTTGACCGCCAGCATGAGATCGTTGGTCGCGATGTACTTCTGACTACCGGTAAACTTCATGGGGGCTCGAACGTTGGTTGCTGACGCCCCATTATAGGAGTTCAACATGCTGTGTTTGCCTACCGCCGCTGCGCGACCCGCCACACCAACCCTTCGACGAGCGGCCGTCGCCGTAGCGTGCGCACTCCTGCCAGGCGTTGCCGTCGCCCAGACCAGTGTGACGATTTACTCAAGCGCCCAGCCGGGCACGCTTTCCGCGTCGACCTTCAAAAGCGGTGGCGAGTACGGCGCTGTGCCGGGCTACGCGGTGGTGCGACAAGAACAATCGTTCGACCTTACACGCGGCCGGACCATTATTCGCATCAGCGATGTCCCGGCATTGATCGATCCCACTACCGTATCATTCGAATCGCTCACCGATGGCGCGGGAACGCGGGTGGTTGAACAGAATTTCGAATTTGACCTGACCAGTACGCGCAAGCTATTGGAAAAATATCTTGATCGCGAAGTCACCGTCGAGCAAACACGGGGCAGTGCGACTGAGAGCATCACCGGAACGCTGCTGGCTGCGCGCGACGGCATCGTATTGCGTACTGCGGACGGCGGTATCCGCACGCTGACCAACTACAGCGGCGTGCGAATGGCCAGCTTGCCAGGTGGCCTCATCAGCAAACCGACATTGGTGTGGGATATCGCGGCAGAGCGCGCGGGCAACCACAAAGCGCGTTACGGCTACCAGACGCAAGGCATCACTTGGTGGACCGACTACAACCTCACACTCAACGAAGACAATAACAACTGCCGACTCGATGTCGGCGCGTGGGTCACCATCGTCAACCAGACTGGCGCGACTTTTAATGACGCCAGATTAAAACTGGTGGCGGGCGACGTCCAGCGCGCGCAACCACGTGGCGCGGCCGATGGTAACTATCCGATGGCGCAACGTGCAATGGCCAAATCCGAAGTTGCCGGTTTTGCCGAGAAATCGTTCTTTGAATATCACCTCTACACGCTCGGCCGCCCTACTACGCTGGCCAATAACAGCACCAAGCAAATCGAGTTGTTTCCGGCGGCGCGTGGCGTGCAATGCGAAAAAACATTGGTCTATTACGGGCAAGCGGGCTGGTTCAACGGTTACTACGGCGCACCGATGACAGATCGCAGCTTTGGAAACCAATCGAACAAGAAAGTCGATGTTTATCTGCGCTTCAAAAATCGCGACGACAACAAACTCGGCATCCCACTCCCCGCCGGCAAGATTCGTGTCGCCAAGCTCGACACGGCAGATCAATCCCTCGAGTTTATTGGCGAGGACCTGATTGACCACACGCCGAAGAATGAAACCATTCAGATCAAGCTCGGCAGCGCCTTTGATATCGTTGGTGAACGGCGCCAAGTTGACTACCGAGTCGATACCAACGCGAAGTGGATTGAGGAGGACATCGAAGTCAAGGTGCGCAACCAAAAAGATGTCGCCGCGAGCGTGATCGTCAAAGAAAATCTATACCGCTGGAGCAACTGGACGATCAAAGCGAAGAGCAGCGAATTCGAGAAAGTCGACGCGCGTACGATTCATTTCCCGTTGAAAATCGCCAAAGACGCCGAGGCTGTGGTGCGCTACACGGTGCGCTACACTTGGTGAGCTGGTGCGCTTGTTGCAGGACCAAACGCAACACGGCTAACTCAATCAATCTCCTCAGGTAACCTCATGGCCAAACTCAACCTCGGCGATACCGCACCGGATTTTTCCGGCACCACCACCGATGGCAGCAACATTGCGCTCAAGGACTTTCGCGGCAAAACGCTGATCCTCTACTTCTACCCGAAAGACGACACACCGGGTTGCACCGCACAGGCGTGTTCGCTGCGCGACGCCAACACCGAGATCAAGAAAAAAGGCGCGGCCGTCTTGGGCGTCTCCACGCAAGACGAGGTCTCACACCAACGTTTCGCGGCGAAATACGACCTGAACTTTCCGTTGCTGGCCGACACCGATAAATCAGTCGCCAAAGCCTACGGCGCGCTTGGTGGCAAAACCGGTGGCGGTGGCCTCATGTCTGCGGCAATGTCGTTGGCAGGCTTTGCCGATCGGGTGACGTTTGTGATCGATGCAAAGGGCAAGATCGCGCACATCATCAATTCGCCAGAGACCAACAATCACGCGGAAGAAGTGCTGGCGCTGATTTAGCGCAGGGCAGATCCGCATCTTCCCTGTCCCCGCGACGGCGGGTACCCAATTTCGTAAAGCGTACACCGCGGCTGATTGGACTCCCGCCTGCGCGGGTGCATGGTTAGAACATCTAAAGGCAAACTCGCCTATTGGCGGGCGTTTACAGCACTTTTTACCTGAAAAAGCCCGTCCCTATTGGTCAGATACTCTTGAACCAACGCAAACACTTCCGCTGAAAACAATAGCCCAACGTGACCAACACCAGCGACGGACACGTTTTTCGCCCACGCGAGTTCGGCGGACTCTGGCGGATAGGATAGGTCGTCGTTTTTTGTGTAGATCGACAGCGTCGGCGGCTTCGCGTACTCAGCCGCACTTTCCTTGTCTTTGAGCATCGACAGCCAAGCACCCCCGGCGCGCATCTGATCAGCCGAACGACCGATCCCCAACGCCGCCATGCGCGTACCCTGATGTGGAGAGCCCAGCGTGATCAGCGCCGCTACGCGATCCGCTCCATGAGTGACCATGTAAGCGCGCGTAACGATGCCGCCCATGCTGTGGGCAATCACCACCACTTGCGGCGCGCCGCTCTCTTGACACACGTCCTCGATGCGCTTGTGTAGTTGCGTGGCGAACTCGTCGATACCCGCAAACAACGGCTCAAGATTGAGCGAATAGATGGGCCCCATGTGTGCGGCCAATAGTCGTTGGCGGAAGCGAACCCACATGCCGCGATTGGATGCATAGCCGTGCACCAATAGTATCGGCGTGCCTGCCATCGGGCCAGCAGGGTCTCGTCCCATCACAACGTTGGCAAACGGCTGGCTCCAGTTAAAGCTTACTGATCGAGCGCAGAACTCGCTCCATAGCGCGGCGAGCGCACTGCCAGCAACCTCACGCCGACCATCACGAAATCGAAATACGCTGGCGGCAAGAAAACTGGCGAGGGC
>JAYVUH010000106.1:0-4543 GCA_043788115.1 Burkholderiales bacterium | reverse complement strand
GCAGCACGCTCGCCAATCGCGGCGATCACGTACGGCGAAATAACGGCCGGAATCAGGCCGAGTTTGACTTCCGAGAGCGAAAACGCCGCATCGTGAGTTCCCACGGCAATATCGCAACATGCCACTAGGCCGACGCCGCCACCGTACGCCGCGCCTTGCACCCTAGCGATGGTTGGCTTGGAGAGGGCATAGAGTGTCTTCATCATTGTCGCCAACGCCATCGCGTCGCGTTCGTTATCGGCTTCGCTGTAGGCCGCCATGCGCTTCATCCAATTAAGGTCAGCACCTGCGGAAAACGATTTACCTGCCGCTGACAGCACCACCACGCGAACATCGGTGTGGGCATCAAGGGCTTGCAGATGCGCCGTCAGGTCGGCGATCAGTGAATCGTCGAACGCGTTGTGCTTGTCCGGGCGGTTCAGCGTAACGATCGCGACCGGGCCGTCGATTTCGGTGTTAACAAAGCTCATTGCGGTTGGCTCAAATGGTTGTGAATCACGTTCAGTACGCTTTTGGTTTGGGTGAGCACTTCTAGGTTGTCGAAACGCAGAACGTTGTAGCCTTGCTGTGTAAGGAAGGCGGAGCGTTTCGCATCGTACTCAATTGCGTTTGCTTCGATGTGCTGCGAGCCATCGACTTCAACAATCAGGCTGACGGCGGGCGCTTGGAAATCGACAATGTATTCACCAATCGGCCGCTGCCGGTAGAACTGTACGCCGAACAGTTGCTTGCGCCGCAAGTGGAACCAGAGCTTCTGCTCCGCGTCGGTCATCTGGGAGCGCAACCCTCTGGCTGCAAACTTCAAATCAGCGCGATAGTTCAGCACCGACAATCCCCCTGAATCCCCCTTTTCCAAAGGGGGAAGTACCCTTTAGAGAAATTCGGAGAGATCATGACTCCTCCCTTTGGAAAAGGGAGGTTGGGAGGGATTGGCTGCGCCCAAATGAGCAATGACGCGGGTAAAGGGCGGGCGACCTCAAATCCCCGTCGGCCCCCTCGCTTCGCTCTCCCCCTTTTCCAAAGGTCGGGCGAAGTCGAATCCCCCTCGGCCCCTCGCTTCGCTCTCCCCCTTTTCCAAAGGGGGAAGTGCTCGGGCGTCAACGCTCCGAAAATTCGCGTGTTACAGCGCGAAATGAGGGGCTGCATCCCCCCTTTGGAAAAGGGGGGCAGGGGGGATTTGCCTTCGTGCATCTGACTAAAAAGTCCCATCGCCAAATCACATCCTAAACACACCGTAATCGGTCTTCTCAATCGGCGCATTCATTGCCGCCGAAAGGCCAAGCGCCAACACCATGCGCGTTTGTGCGGGGTCGATCACGCCATCGTCCCAAAGCCTTGCCGTCGCGTAGTAGGGGTTGCCTTGGCGTTCATACTGGTCGCGGATCGGTGATTTGAAGGCTTCTTCTTCCTCAGCAGACCACTTGCCGCCTTTGCCTTCGATGCCGACGCGCTTGACGGTAGAGAGCACGGACGCGGCCTGTTCGCCGCCCATGACTGAGATGCGCGCATTAGGCCAAGTCCACATAAAGCGCGGGTTGAACGCGCGTCCGCACATGCCGTAGTTACCCGCACCGAACGAGCCGCCGATGATGACCGTGAACTTCGGCACCTTCGCGCAGGAAACAGCAGTCACCATCTTGGCGCCGTCTTTGGCGATACCGCCCGTTTCATATTTCTTGCCGACCATGAAACCGGTGATGTTCTGCAGGAACACCAACGGTACACCGCGCTGATTGCAGAGCTCAATAAAGTGCGCGCCTTTCAAGGCCGACTCGGAAAACAAAATGCCGTTATTGGCAATGATGCCAATTGGGTAGCCGTGTAAGTGGGCGAAGCCACAAACAAGGGTCGTTCCATACAGCGCTTTGAATTCATGAAAATCAGAGCCGTCCACCAGACGTGCAATGACTTCCCGGATATCGAACGGCTGCTTGGTGTCTTTGGGGATGATGCCGTAGAGATCTTCAGCTGGGTAAGCAGGCTCAACCGATCCGCGCATCGCCACGGGCGCAAACTTCTCGCGATTCAGGTGGGCAACAATTTCGCGGGCGATACCTAGCGCGTGCTTGTCGTTCTCGGCAAGGTGATCTGTGACACCGGAAGTGCGGCTATGCACATCACCGCCACCCAATTCCTCGGCCGTGACCACTTCACCCGTCGCGGCTTTGACCAGCGGCGGCCCACCCAAGAAAATCGTGCCCTGATTTTTGACGATGATCGATTCGTCGCACATCGCTGGTACATATGCACCACCGGCTGTACATGAGCCCATCACGCAGGCGATCTGCGGAATGCCTTTTGCAGACAGGTTTGCCTGATTGTAAAAAATACGACCAAAGTGTTCCTTATCCGGGAACACTTCATCCTGCAACGGCAGAAACGCCCCACCAGAGTCCACCAGATAAATGCAGGGCAGATTGTTTTGCATCGCCACTTCTTGCGCGCGCAGGTGTTTCTTCACCGTCATCGGGTAGTACGTGCCGCCCTTGACCGTCGCGTCGTTGGCAACAATGACACATTCAATGCCCGATACCCGACCAATACCGGTGATGACGCCAGCGGCGGGAGCATCACCCGGACCTTCGGCTTTACCGTCGCTTTTTCCATACATGCCCCATGCCGCCAGCGATGAGAGTTCCAAGAACGGCGAGCCGGGATCGAGGAGGGCGGCGACGCGGTCGCGTGGTAACAACTTGCCGCGCGCCGTGTGCTTGGCGTTTGCGTCAACCCCGCCGCCTTGGGCAACGAGCGCCGAGCGGGCGATGAGCTCATCGACCACGGCGCGCATTTGCGCAGCATTGGCTTTAAACGCTGGCGATCCGGTGTCGATTTTCGAGTTGATCTGCGGCATTATTTTTTCTTTGCGACGAAGTTGCCATTAGGTTGGTAGAACGCCACCTGTGTGATGCCACCAGTCTTGTCTTCCACGAACTCGACTGAGTAGCCGATGCGATTCTTGACCGAAAACTTGCGGCCGCGCACGCCGACCAACTCTTGCGGCGGTGAGCCCGGCGTCGTAATGGTCACGACGTTGTCTCCCCTGAGCCGGATCGCTAGCGTGGTGGTGCCAAGTTCATAGTCTCCTTCGAATCGTTTCAGGAAACCCGGGTCTTTAAAGTTTGCGTCTGCTTGGCGCACAAACTCAGCGGGCTTCACGCTAGGCTCGATTGCCCAGCGCAGCGACGATACCTCGCCCTCAATATCGCTTTGGAAGGCGAGCTTTGCTTTCGAAAAATAGTTTGCCTTATCGTCGGGCGCCTCAAAGACATCGTAGTGGAAGTGTTTGAATGGCGATGTAATGTTGTTATACGTACCAATGAGATCGTCCCCCTTGCGGGTTATCAGTAGTTTGTCGTAGGCAGGGTGCGCGTACTCGCCAACATAGGCGTCGAGCGGATGTGCCGGCTTAGTGCCACTCTTACGTGGCGTGAGGTTCTGCTTTTTGGCATTTTCTTCAGAGGCTTTGCCCTTTTCTTTGATTTCCCATCGACGCGCGCTCCAATCGATTGCCTTCATGCCAAGCAGACGGTCATACACACCGTAAGTGAAGATGTTGGGCAGCGGCGAGCCGGACAAATTGACCGCGACAAACACACCGACGTCTTGCTGTGGTAGCCACGACAGTAGGGCGGATAATCCGGCAAGATTTCCACCATGATGGATCAGACGCTGCCCGCGATAGTGTGTGAGGAAGAAACCCATCCCATACTGGGTGGACGACAGTTCGTCGAACTGCCGGTTATCACTCATGACCATTTGCGGATTGGTCATTTCAATCAGGTCGGCGGCGTTGACGATGGTCTTGCCTTCCCATCTACCTTTGTTCATAAGCATCCGCAGGTAGCGGCCCATATCCTCGGCGGTTGCGTTGATGGCACCCGTCGGCCCCATCGCTTCTGCAACTAGGTGCGGCGTCGGCTGCGGCTTTTCGGCCGCGTCGTGCAGATACGGCGTGGCATGGTTGGGTGACTTCAGGAGCGTCTGGACACTGAAGCCTGAGGAGCGCATGGCGAGTGGATCCAGCAGGTTTTTCTGAACGAGATCTTCCCAAGTGGTCCCCGCAAGTTTGCCGCCCAAGTAGCCAGACGTCATGAACATGAAGTTGTTGTATTGCCATGTCGATCGAAGTGGGGCCGATGGCTCCATGTATTGCAGCCGCTTGTAGAGCTCCTCTCGGCTGGCCTTGGTGCCTACCCACGAGAAGTCGTGCCTCGGCAGACCGGTGCGATGGGAAAGCATATCGCGCGGCGTGACATTAAGCGTCGCGTAATCGTTGTGTAGCTTGAAGTCCGGCAGATAATCGCGGACCGGCTTGTCCCATGACAGTTTGCCGTCGCGTACCAAAGTCGCTAGCGCCGAAACGGTAAACGACTTGGTGATCGATGCAATCGGCTGCACGGTCTCGGACGTCATCGGCAGCTTCTTCTCGATATCGCGATAGCCATAGCCGCGTTGCAGAATGACTTTGCCGCCCTTGATCACGGTGATCGCCACACCCGGCGTGTTCCACTTCTTTAGCTCTGCTTCAACGAACTTATCGAAG
>JAYVUH010000105.1:0-9446 GCA_043788115.1 Burkholderiales bacterium | reverse complement strand
TGTCGGATCACGCAGCCGGATATCGTTTGCGTTGGCATCGGACGGTACAGAATACAGAAAAATGTCGATGGCCATGGGCCTAAGAGCCCCGGAGCGTGTTCACTGACGTGCCTGCCAAATCTGGCGCGCCGCTTTTGTACGCAACGATGAAAAACGGCCCTGCGCCGACTGGCGAGAAGCTGTAGTTGCCTCCCGCGTCCGAATTCGTTTTGCTCAGGAACGCGTTGTCGTCAGTGCGGAACAACTCAACGACGCAGCCTGCAATTGCCACTTTTGCTTGGTCGCGGATGACACCAGATAACGCGAACTGCGCCAGCGACAACCAGCGCGGCTGAAACATAAACGGTCGACGCGGACCGGCGCCGGGAAAGATAAAAAACGGTGTGCGCCCCAGATCACTAGGTACTATTCGCTCGCCGCGTATGGCCGGTGCAATGCGTTGGGTCGGATTAGGACCCTTGCCCGGCCAAGTCTGGTATGCGTAGGCAGGCGTGCCTTGATCAATCGGTACTAAGTTTTGTCCCAGCGGTCTGGAGGTAAATTGAGCTGGACCGCTGGGGCCAAATGGAACAGGGCCGACCACTAGTTGAGGCTTTCAACCATGTACTGGTGCAGCGTCATCGATCCGGTGGCCGCCGTTTGAGTGAAGAAAAAATCGACGACCTGCGAAGCCGTGCTGTCGAAATTTGCGCCAACGGTTGGCGGTGCGTTCCAGGGCAACAGCGCCGTCACAACGCCCTTAGGAGCTGTCGCCGGCACACCAAGGATGTCTTCGCAGACAAAAATGCCCGTTTGCATGAGGTTGGCGGCCGTGCCGATCGCACGGCACGTCAGCAAAAATTCGAGATACCAACCGACGTTGGTATGCGCCGCTACCGTATCGAGCAATATTGCTTGGCTATCGGCCACCACGTTGGCACCAAACCGCACGTCAAATCGCGCTGTACCTGGCGTAGTGATCAGCGAGCTGATGCGCCCCGACGCTTTGACGCGGATTGCTTGCCCGATGGTCGAAAAATAGTTTGCCGGTAGGGTGAATTTCGCAGCAGGCGGAAGGGCTGAAGCGGCGGCAGCGGCTGTCAGTGCAGCACCGTCTGACTGGGCCGTGACAAGCGTTTGCTGCCAAGTTTGGAATGACATGCGTAGATTCCCTTTTTATGGATGCGGAGCTGTCTTGGTGTAGCCCGTGATATTGACCGATTGTCCTATGGCGCCGATCGCAACGACATCGACGGTCATTGCGCCACCGCCACCCGTTGCCGTGATATCACCCTGCTCTTTGCAGACAGCGCCGCCAGATTGATAAATCCGATAGTAGCCTAGCGATCCGGTAGCCACTGACACGCCGGCAATTGGCAGGCCATTAAATGTTTTGACGCCAGCTGCAGCGTTGGCCATCCAGTCAGCGGCCAGCGTGTACGTGACCAAAAGTGTGCCGCTATCGGCAGCCGCAGCGTTGGCTGGCAGCGCGCCGGTAAAAAACTTTACGACCGGTGACACGCCAATGTCTGATTCAAAAGTGTCGAGCAGCACATTGCGCAGCGACGCCGCCCATTGCACGGTTGCCATTTAGAGCACGATCTCCGTCTCTTTTGAGCCATCCGGGTTTTTGATCAGACGCCGCTTGGCCGTGGCTATTTTTAGCGTCTGCTCGGTCGCCGCGCTATGTGCCTTGGTTTGCGCGGCGATGTGTTGGCCAAGCTGATCGACCGCACCACGCATGCCATCGGCGAGCGCGGCGACCTGAGCTGATCCCTTGTCGCTCCCGGCCTTGACTGTGTTTAGAGTTTCCGCTGCCTGCGTCTTCTGCTGCGCTTGGTCGGTAGCTATTTGCAACTTGTTGCTGTGCTCAGCATCCGCGCGCCTCTGGTCGGCGTGAAATTTCATCTCTTCCAGCTGCATTTGATGCTGGAATTTTCGCTCTTCAAGCTGCATCGCCATGTCGGCTTTTTCGCGCTCCATCTGCAGCGATTGCGCATTTTCTTGCGCCTTGTATTGTAGTTCCATGGTTTTGGTTTTGTCGATGATGGCAAGTTTGGCCTGCTCGACCTGCATCTGCGATTGCGCCTTTTGCCCCTCGATCTGTGCCGATTGCTGCATCTTCTGCATTTCGAGCTGGGCTTTTTGCGATTCAGGATTGTTCTGCGATTTCTGCTTAGCTTGCTCAGCCATTTGCGGGGCCATCTGAGCCAGCCCGTCGAGCGCATCTTCGGCCTGTTTGCCGAGTTTGAACTTGCGCGCAAACGCCGTGTAAACCTCGGTAATCACCGGCAGCATTTCAGGCGCCAACTGCACAACGCCGGTCATTGCTGCAGCAAACTGGCCGGTACCAGCGAGGAACAAATTCATCTGTTCTTGTGAGCGGGCTTGGTCAGCACGGATCGTCGAATCAGTCTCGATGTCGATGCGGAAAGAGCGCGTGTCGCTCTTGAACATCTGCAATGCTAATGGCCACGCCTGCACCTGGTCGGGCTTCGATTGGTCCGGCAAATTGGTCATGGTCGCCAAGTTCTGCGGCTCGAAATGCCGCGCCATGATCTCGACTTTCATCCGGAACAGATCACGGGCGAATCGTGCGATTCCGGCCTGCAACCGCTGCATGCGCATCGAGCCGGATTGTGCTTTGAGCTGCTGCGCGCCGAGCGTTTCGTTAGGATTCGTCGCGCCACGTAGGATGTCGGAAAGCCCCGTCACCTCATAAATTGTTTGTTTGATCTGGTCGCGCTGAACGTAGAGCTGCTGCAACGCTTTCACGGTTGGATCAAGCGGCATATGAGCGATGCCTTTCTCAAGGCCGCCGCCGCCCGTGGTGTAGGCCGTCGCATCTGTCGCCGACATGTATTGCCCGTCGTCGAGCGTGCGCAGCCCTTCGAGATCAGCCGCCAGCGCACCATCAACCAAACCGCGTACCTTGAGCTGACCCACCAGCTTGCGAATGCGCTTGGTGACAACATCCAGCTCTTCGATCAGCGGCCGGTACACGATATAGGGGCAAATCGGCACAAGACTTGAGATGCGGCTGATCTGCTCGATTGGCGAGGGACACGGGAAAAACCCCTCTAGCCCCAGCGGATCGGGCTCAACACGCAAAGGCTTGTTCTTGTTGCCTGGCGTGATGAAAATCACCGATTTGGCTGTGCGATCCCAGATCTCATAGACGCACGCCGTCTGCATAATACCTTTTTCTTCAACTTCCTTTTCGTCTTCATCATCCGACTCATCGTCGGCAAGCGGCGCTGTTTTGCCGACATCTGGCGACAACGCGATCAGCTCGTCACGCGTGAGGTCATGCTCAAACCAAACGAACGGCACATCAGCCCATGACCGGCCAGGACCATGCCCCCACTTATCCCACGGCACGCGCTCGCAGGCGACCTTTTCATAGCCTTTAACCTCGACGGGAGCCTGCGTCTGCGGATGCTGTTGCGTGACCATTTGCGGCTCATAGCGCACACGAGCCTGGCCACGCCCTGGTACACAGGCATCCTTGATGCACATCAACATAATGCCGTCGAAGTCGTATTGATCAATGGTATAGGAGAGCGCCCGCTCAGTCATATCAACGACGAGCTTGGCAATAGGATCAGGGTCACCATAACGGCGGCGGACATCCGGGATTGGCGAGGAATTGTACAGCGCCGGGACTAGCACTTCAATATTTGAATGAAAAATATTGAACGAGGTTTTTGCGTCGTCGGCCTCATAAATCTCAATGGCCTTCTCCGCCTCTTCCTCCCAATCCTTCATTTCTTCTTGTGCGAGCTTTATTTTTTTCAGCCAGATCTGAACGTGCGTCTGCCCTGAGCCAAGAGCATCATTTTCAGTCTCAATCTGGTCGGCAGCCTCAGTCATCGATTAGCTTGCGCTTTCTCTTCATCTCGACGATATCGCGTACACTCATGTTTGCGGTAATTCGACCAGGTCCGATTGCGGTCAATATCAGCTCTTTCGGTTTTGGCTTCGGTGCTGCAATCTCCGGCACGAGGCCGCAGTTGACGGCATACTCGCCAAAAGCATCCGCCGCATGCGATGCTTCATCGTGTAGTGGCGTCGTGTAGGTCCCAAGCGCATCGTTAAATTTACGGCTGTAACGCCGCAGTCGTTTGATCCCAAGCATGACACGCTCGGAAACATTAAATCTAACTAGCGGCAGCAGCTCACGCACGGCGCTGATGCGATCGGCCGGATTTGTTGCAACGCCGCGCCTGACGTTTTCAAGACCAAGCTCTTTCACCGCGAGAATTCTTGAACGCTTGCCCGAGCCCCATTCACGCATCGCGATATCGTGCGGCAGAAAATGACCCGCGTATTTGTAGGGTTCTGGCCGTTTCAAATCACGCAGCGCTTGGCTTCTATCCCACTTAATCCACCGCTCTTCGTGGCGCGGCGGGACAAATAATTCAGGCAGTGCCGTGGCGATGATATCGTCAGCGTGGTCGCCGGACACCTCGTAATAATCAATAACGGTGGCGCGTATACCGTCGTCCTGGAAAAACCAGATCGCCGTATAGTCGTCGATGCCGAGATCCCAGCTCGTCCATACCAGACGCGCCGGGTTGTAAGGATAGGGCCCAATTCGCCCTTCACGCTCGGCAGCTGCAATCAGGCGAGCGTAGTAACTGCCCTCTGATACAATCTCATAGCCGCCGTTCCAAACATGCTCCGCCATCTCAGCGTCGGCGGCAAAATCGCGCGCCATTTCGTCTTCGAGCACGTCGGGAAACCAGGGGTTGTCACGCCAATTGACTTCTACAACAGCAGCATCAGACGGTTTGTTAGCACCACGTAGCAACATATCCACCGCGTCCGTGTCATGCCGGGGATTCCAGCTAAACCACAATTCAGACCCGGCTTTACGAATGGTTGGCCGCAACATACGCAGCGATTTGGCGCTGAGTGCCTGGGCTTCCTCCACCCAAGCAATGTCGTAACCTTCGAGTGATTTAATCGTCTCGGCATTATAGGACTGCATGCCGCGAAATATGATCAGTGAGCCGTTTCGGCCGCGAATTTCGCTATCTAAAACGTCGAAAAACCACTCAAGCCCCAGTTTGGCTATCTTATCGATCAGCAGCTGCTTGACCGACTCCTTGAGGCTGTTCTGCACCTCGCGAATGCAGGCGATCCGAGATCCGCGTGCGTAGCACCGCAGCAAGCACTGCTCAGCGAAGAAATGTGATTTTGCGCCCCCTCGACCACCATGCGCCCCTTTGTAACGAGCAGGCTGCAATAGCGGGAGAAATGCGCGCGGTACGTCAACGGCGAGGGTCAATGACGCGGAACGTGATTTCGGTCTGCATCTGCAGCGGCGCGTTTGGATCGGTCGTCACTGTCATCGGCAGAACCCGGCCTAGTAGCGACATGAAAGCGACCGGATTTTTGTCGGCTTGTGCCACTAGATATTTGGCGCCCCCCTTAGTGCTAAGCGCTCCGAGGATCATCGACTTGAGGTCAGCGCTTAATTTATTAGGCGTTCCTTTGCTGCGCCCCCCCCTGCGTTCGCCCGGCTTTGAACCCTTATTGCTAATTTTTACTACTCTAGTGGTTGCAGATTGTGCGGGTTGCATATGATATCCATTGATGTCTGCTCTACCGCCTCAGTAGATAGGCTGCACCGGACAGGTACAGCAAACTGAGGTCGGCGATCGCTGGGACAATTGTGAGACGCATTCCTAACGCACGGGCGACAGCTGCAACAAAAAGTACGGTAAGAGCTAGAGCAGCTAGCCAATAGAGCCACCCGGCGAAATAGTCGATCTGACCTTTAATCTGTGCTGCCATCTGTGTGCTGGTCATGTCAAAACCGGTGTTTAAGTGCGATAATCGCGGTGTGGTTGTCGGTTTTACCATTGAGCACGTCAGCTTGGTATTCAACTGATAGGCTCAGCGTCTTGTAGATTGTTTTCTCGACGCCAGCGCCAAAGCACAGATCGTTGCTACCATGGCGATCGACCTTGAGGCAGCCGACTGCGTAGGCAAGCAGCGTCGGTTGTATGAGGTAACCAGCGCGCAACGCGAATGTCATCGCCTCGTCGAGGTCCAGCACGACCGATTTGCTGGTGTGGCTTTCGACGGTGTAGCCAAACCGGGCGAAGGCCCCAAGCACGATCGGGCTGTTGACCACGTGGAAATCGCAACCAATGCCACCCGTGCCGTGCAGATCTTTGGTCGTGCGGCTATCGAGATAGCCGGCAACACCTGCTTCGGCGTAGCAGCTTGTCCATTGATCAGGCACCGCTGCCGGCATGACTTCGGCGATGGTTTTGGGTGGCGTACTGAGATCGGCGGCACTCGCTATGGTGAGACCAGCCGCCAGAGCGAGCATGGCCGTTGTTAGAATGATAAAAATCTTTTTCATTGGTTTTCTCCAAACGGCTGAATTACCGCGAGTGCGCCAAATTGACGTTTTTCTTGATTGGGGCGGATCAGGTCCGCAGGGAGGGCTCGCCAATCATCCGTATACGCTCGGAGGGTCGGCCCTTCGTCCATACATACGCATACATGTGTTCGCGCGTTTTGAGTGTTGCCAATGAATCACAGTTAACGGAATTTCATGCCGCTGCTGTCAACAGCTCAACCGGCACATCAATTTCGCGTTTGCCGAGCAAGGACACACCGATCAATTCGCACCATCGACGAGTCTCTCCCGCATCACGCTTGACCTTAACGCGGAGGCCGTCAAAAGGTCCGCCGTTGATGATGCACACGTCGCCAGGCGCTAGCTTGCGCGAGACCGGAATTGACTGTGGCGGACCGTTTTCAGCTAGGTGCATGAGCGACATGATCTCGTGTTTGGGTAGGAGATACGGTCGGCCGTTTGCAGACAGTACGCCATTCACCAACGGCCGACCGCGAAAATTCAGTTGCCTAACGTCGTACCACGCTGGGTTGGCTGCAAAAACATACCTTGGCATCAACGGGCGATCGCGAACTATTTTCAATCCGCTGACGTGCTGGCGTACAAAAATTTTCTCAGTTGGTGTAAAAGATTTAATACCGATGCGCGCGAGTTCAGTGACGGCCGAGATTTCTCGTTGCGACGACACGACGAGACAAAACCAATTGTCTGTGCTCATGTCGATGGCCTACCTAAGCGAGCCGTGGTGATCTTTGGCACTTGCGCCCATACCTCGCGCGTCGTGCCGATATCCTCAATTGTTTTAACCAGCCATTCGAGCGTGCTGATTTGGATTGGCATTTTGGACGATAACCCTTTCATCACGCGCATATCGTTCTTGAGCTGGTCGAGGATCGATCGACGGTCTTGGATGGTCATTCCGCTGCCTCTCGCTGAGCCGTTTCTAGCCCCTTGCGCTTGCGCAGGCCGACCGCATTGCGGAACATGTCGAGCTGGTCTTCACCGTCGAGTTTGGCCGCTAACTTCGAGCTTTCCATGGTGAGTTCCTTGGCGACATGCTTCATTGCCTTGACGTTCACGGCCGCGTCCCTGGCGGCATCCTCAATCGCCTTGAGTTCAATTTTATTGTCATCGATTGCCATCAATATATCCGCGTACTGATCAGCGAATTCCCGTATGCTGCTGTTGCTCATTATCGGCCTCCTGTCATGGCTTTTGATCGTTCGGATAGCGTTACTGGTTTTGGATTGCTGAGCACTTCCGACGTGGTGCTTGGCCATCGGCTGGTCACCGTGATCTCGCCCGCCGCTTCGTGGCGTTCCGCTAGATCGAACAGGCCACGATTGCGAAGCTCTGCCATCCACGCCGCAAACTGGCTGTCGGATCGCTCCACGACTAGGGCAGGCTTCGCCCCCTTCGCTTTCAAATCCAAATTTGATGCTTCACTTGCTGATCGTTTAGTATTGATCGTTAAAGAAGGATCGTTCTTGTTGTGACTTCTTACGTCACACCCCTTGTGACCTGGGAGGTCACACCCCTTGTGATCTCTGACGTCACAGGGGGGTGTGATCTGTGGATCACATGTGATGTCTAGCTCTGGTAGGTCATCAGGGATCGAGGCACTAGAATCCATCAGCAAGCGGTAGGCAGATGAACGGCCTTTTACGTCTCGTTTTTCGACGTATCCCCATTCGATCAGATCAGCGATCGCACGATTGACGGTTTCGCGAGCGAGAGCGCTGCTATCGCTGATTGAACGCTGTTTTAGACGGCACCAGCCGGTCTCGTTGCTGTGGGTGCCAAGCACTCCAATAACTTTGGTGTGCGAGAGATGAGGGCGCGCGTCTTTGAAAAAACGCTGCGGAATAATGCTGTACCGAGGACCGCTCATGATGGAACTGCCATCGATTCGCCGCGTTCTGTGGCTATATGCATGACGTGGCGTTCCCGTGTAGCCGTATGCGTGTTGCGTTTCGTGAGTATCCAACGCCCTGTTCCGTTAACGCGGAGCGGGGCGTCAATCGTTGTGGGACCGCCAGCGCTTAGTTTGGCAACAGCAGCGCTGGCGGATTGCATAGGATTGATACGCTAGGCGGCACACATCAGCCGGGTTCAACACGCGCGCGACAACACGCGAACGGGGTCACAAGGAGGAAATGCCCCATTGCCCGGCTGGTGGGTGACGCTGAACGCTAAATTTACGCGGCTACGCTTTCTTTTCGAAATCGAATCGCACGCTTGCCCTTTTCGGGCCGGCGCCAGTCCCGCATAAAATTTTCCGATTTGTCAATCACGCTCGACTGCACTTCGCCGCCTGAGCGAAGCCGTGTGACGAATTTGCCGTCATTAACAGCGCGCGTGCCAAAAGTGCCAGCGCCCATGCCTGTCCGGCGCAGAAACGCCTCGATTTTTGTGAGCAGTTTTTCTCTTGTTGTCATCATGTTACGGAGTATAAAGGGCTTTCGCCCGCGCGTCAATGGCCGACACTGCGGCGACAGATTTTTTCCACAAGTGGAAAAATAATTAGGGCTCGGTCCCTTTTGTGCTTGACTGGCGGGCTTGATCCCTATTTAATCACCCCATGACCGGATCGCATCGCTACTCCAGGCTATCCAGTTACCCGGCGAGGCTCCCCAGCGAGCCGGGTATGCGATCCGGTCTACGAAATTTAAACTAGAGGAAAACATTAATGACAGCTAGGCCCGTGCTTGTAACAACCGAATATCGCGGCGTGTTTTTCGGGTATGCAACAGACACAAGCTCCGACATTATCTTTTTAACCAATGCCCGCAACTGCATTTATTGGCCACAAAGTCAGGGCGGGTTTGCTGGCCTCGCCAGCAACGGCCCGGCCGAAGGGTCCCGAATTGGTGCGCAAGTATCGCAGATCGAACTGCGCAAAATCACAGCTGTCGTCGAGTGCACTTCTGCTGCCGTCAAGGCTTGGGAGGCGGCGAATGTTTATCGCGGATAGTCGCGTAGCTGGCTACGGCGACGGCGACGGCTCCGGCTACGGCGACGGCGACGGCTACGGCTCCGGCTCCGGCTACGGCTACTGCTACGGCGCCGGCGCCGGCGCCGGCGACGG
>JAYVUH010000104.1:0-7100 GCA_043788115.1 Burkholderiales bacterium | reverse complement strand
ATCCACTTGATGTTGATTTCATTGCCCGGAAATGACTTGATGAAATGCGGACGCGGCATGCCAGAGTTCTGCACGCACAGATGTTGAATTTCGCGCTCTTTCTTACGCACAGAATCCACCAGTCCGCGCAGACCGTTGCACAGTGACTCAGTCTGTTTGGCACCAAAGCGAATCTGCATCAACGTCGCCGACAACTCTTCCTGCAAGTCTTTGTACGCGCGCGCGCGGTAGCCCTTCTCCGCCAGGACCTTCTTCATCTTCTTGTAGGTCTTGCGAATCTGGTTGAAGTGCACCATGGCGTCTTGCTTGAGCTGCTCAAGATTGGCCGCAGCGATAGCGCCGTCTTCGTCGGCATCTTCTTCTTCGATCTCTTCATCGTCGTCGATATCATCGTCAGCAAGCGCGGCTTCTTTGACTTGATCTTCGTTCGGGTCGACTAGGCCGTCGATCACTTCATCAATACGCAGTTCATCGCGTTCGACTTTGTCAGCAAGCGACAGAATGTCTTCGATGGTGGTCGGACACGATGAGATCGCCTGAATCATGTGTTTCAAGCCGTCTTCAATACGCTTGGCAATCTCGATCTCGCCTTCGCGGGTCAGCAACTCGACCGAGCCCATCTCGCGCATGTACATGCGGACCGGGTCGGTGGTGCGGCCGAATTCGGAGTCTACGGTAGACAGTGCCTGAGCGGCTTCTTCCTCTGCGTCGTCATCGGCCACCGCTGGCGCGGCTTCATTCAGCAACAAGGTTTCGGCATCCGGCGCTTCATCGTAGACCTGGATACCCATGTCGTTGAAGGTCGTGATGATGGCTTCAATTTGCTCGGCATCGACCATATCCGGCAGATGGTCGTTGATCTCACCATAAGTCAGAAATCCGCGGTCCTTGCCAAGCTTAATGAGGCTCTTCAGGCGCTTCTTCTGCGCCTCAACGTCTTGCGGCGCCATTTCGGCGGCTTTCGCGAGTTTGCCCTTTGGGAACGGATATTCGTCGTGGTCTTGCGCGCTCTTCGGTTTACGGGCCATGTGGGGAATCCGGGAAATAGGTGTCAGACGTGAAACGATCGATGCCAACGCAAATCGACGAGCACTCAATTTCGGTCGGCCCAAAGATCGGGGCCACACCGGCAGTTGGAATGCGGATTCACGCAACATCGCAAGGGGAACCTTGGATTTTACTACGCGGCGGCTTTTTGCGATAGTCCTAATTGCCGATTTATGAATGGAGACAAGGACTTATGCCCACCATACAGCGCGTTCGCGTTAGCAAGTGACGGGTAAGGAAAGTGCCAAGTAATCGAAACACTAGCAGCAACGCCACTTTTCAGGCAAAAAGCCCCGGAAACGCCCGCTGATAAACATGTTTATCCGAGTCCGAGATCTCGAGCGCGTTTCATCACGTCGGCGCGACGGGCGGCGACACTGGCGTCTTCTCTGAGTCGTGCGAGCGCTTCGGTGAACTCGGTATCGAGGTCGAGGCGGTCGATGTCGACTTCGCTCAGTAGCAACGACGCCTGATTGACGAAAATCCAGTCGTGGGACGCGCGGAAGTGTTCGACGATGACGGCTTGGTTGATGCCCTCGCCATCGTGGTCTCGTATATAAGTGGCGACTCGACTGGCTGCACCGAGCGACGATTGGTCCTCACGATCGACCGCCACATCGAATCGATTTGCCAACGTGGGCTTGACCAGCATCCGCGCGATGGCCTGCACAGCTAGGCCTGCTGCGGGCAGCTTGATACGCGGTGCCGGCGCGCCTGCCTCCGGTCCCCGTTTGCGGAAGAATGGTTTGTCCGATTTTCCGCTGCCCCGGTCGCCGCCTTGGGCACGCCCCGAACCACCTCCACTGCCGCCGCCCCGTTCGCGATTTCCTGCCGCCTCGTTACTAACCTTGCCGACTTGCGCGGACAACGGCACAACGCGTTCAATTTCGATGGCGCTCAGACCGATTTCATCGGCGAGTTTGCGGCGCAACATCAGCGCGAGGGCTGGTGCGGTCACCTGACCGATCAGCGGTTTGGCCAATGTCATCAAGCGTGCGCGCCCTTCATCGGATGTCGTGTCAACTTGGCCGCGCAATTCATCGAGCAGAAATACCGATAGTGGTTTGGCATTCTTCAACTCCGCGAGAAACGCCTCTTTGCCGAGACGACGCACAAATGTATCGGGGTCGTCCTCGGCCGGCAGAAACAAAAAGCGCACTTCCTTGCCGTCTTGCACGACCGGAAGAGATTGCTCGAGTGCCCGCCATGCCGCACGCTGACCGGCCTTGTCGCCATCGAAGCAGAACACTAGATGGTCTGCCATGCGCAATAATTTTTCGACGTGCACCGGCGTGGTCGCCGTGCCGAGCGTGGCCACTGCGTTTTCAACGCCGGCCTGCGCGAGCGCCACGACATCCATGTACCCTTCGACCACGATGACGGTATTGTCGTCGCGGATCGCGCGCCGCGCGTGGAACAGTCCGTACAACTCGCGGCCTTTTTCAAACAGCGGCGTCTCTGGTGAGTTCAGGTACTTTGGCTCACCCTTGCCGATCACGCGCCCACCGAAGCCGATCACATTACCGCGCTGATCAAGAATCGGAAACATCATACGATCGCGAAACCGGTCGTAGCGGCGACCTTCGTCGGAGTCGATCACCAAACCGCAGTCCTTCAACGCGCTCGATGTGTAATCCTCGACCGCCTCCTTCAACCCCTGCCAGTCATCGGGCGCATAGCCCAGTCCGAATTTGGCAGCGATCTCGCCAGTCAAACCGCGCCCTTTGAAGTATTCGATCGCGCTAGGTGATGCCTTCAGTTGGCGTCGGTAGAACTGCATGGCGGCCGTCATCA
Source organism: Burkholderiales bacterium (assembly GCA_043788115.1). Lineage (GTDB taxonomy): Bacteria > Pseudomonadota > Gammaproteobacteria > Burkholderiales > Usitatibacteraceae > UKL13-2. The sequence continues at coordinate 4,259 of JAYVUH010000104.1, read as the reverse complement.
CTTCACCCAGCGTTGCGGAGACGCGTGCTTTTTCGATGGACTCCTCGCGGTTGGCTTCCTCCGGTAGCGACATACCGACGCCCTCAGCCAATTCCCGCACGGCGTCGCGAAAGCCCATGCTGTTGTACTCCATCAAAAAACTGATGGCCGTACCGTGCGCACCGCAGCCAAAGCAGTGATAAAACTGCTTGATTGGTGATACCGAGAACGAGGGCGTCTTTTCGTTGTGGAAAGGGCAGCACGCCGAATAGTTCTGCCCGGCTTTTTTCAACTTCACGTGCCGATCCACCACTTCGACGATATCGATGCGGGCGAGCAATTGCTGGATGAAGTCTTGGGGAATCATGTGGGGACGATTATAGGAGCCCGTTCAATCGGCGTCGGTCGCCAGCATTTGCCAGAGCGGGCATCGCCAACGCCGACGGCGACTCAGCGATTCTTGTTCTGCTCCTGCTGCAGACGAAGGCGCTCGGCGGCCTCGCGTTGCTGCGCGGCAAACGCTTCCTCTCGTTCGCGTTGCTCGACAAATCGGCGCTGGCGGTCCACTTCCACCTGGGCTTGCTGGCGGATGCGCTCCGATTCGTAGCGCGTTCTTAACTCGTCGTTGGCGCGCTGTTGACGATCAGCTTCCGTCTTCTTGTCGCGCTGCGCTTTTTCGTAACGATCATCAACCACAAAGCGTTGGGTTGACGCATCCTGTACGCGCTGCTCTCTGGCGAGTTCAAGCCGCTTTTCTTCTTCCTGTTTGCGCTCAACAGCGGCACGTTCCAATAGCTGCTCTGACACAAGACGCTGGGCGGAAATTTCGGCCAGGCGCTTCTTCACGGCGATCTCGGACTGCACGCGTTCCTCGTCAAAACGGATACGCTCTTTTTCACGCTCGATATACCAGTCGGCACCAACAGCAACAACGCCAATGGCCAGCGCCGCTAACGCAATCCTGCGAACCAGCACCAGCGGACCGCCCTGCGCCTTCGCCTCACGCCAATTTTCGAGGCGTTGATCGTAAGCCTGGCGGGTGGCCTGATCCGACAGCGTCTGGTAGGCCTCGTCGAGCGAGGCGAGTGCCGCAGCGCGTTGTTTCTTGTTGAGTTTGTCGTCAGATTCGACACTGGCCCGCGCCGTCTGATACGAGCGCTCGATCCAGACTTCGCTTGCTGTTTCTGGAACGCCAATTAATTCGTATAGATCAAGCATGGCCGTCTGAGAGTCCCCGTGGATAGCAAAGATGATAACCAGTAAAACGCACCGTGACGAGGACTAGAAGCGAGGACTAGAAGTGGCCTCGAAGCGTGTTCTCCCAAACTGCGTCTATCCCAACCGTGCCTTCACCACCCCCGACAACTTCCCCATGTCGGCGCGCCCTGCAACGCGCGGGCGAAGTGCGTTCATCACCTTGCCCATGTCCTTGGGTGACGTTGCGCCGACTTCGGCCACGACCGCGTCGAGGATCGCAGCGAGCTCGGCCTCCGACAGCTGGGCGGGCATGTACACTTGCAAGATACCAACTTCGAACTCTTCCCTGGCCACCAGATCCGGCCGGCTACCAGCCGTGTACTGCTCGATCGAGTCCTTACGCTGCTTGAGCATCTTCTCGATGACGGCCAACACGATGTCGTCGGTGATCTCGATACGCTCATCCACTTCACGCTGCTTCAGCGCGGAGGTCAACAAACGAATTGCGCCGAGCTTGTCCGCTTCACGCGCTTTCATCGCCGACTTCATGTCGTCGTTGATACGATCTCTTAGACTCATCTCGATCCTCCACTTTGCAAAGGCAATAAAAAAGGCAGGTGGCTTACACCACCTGCCTCAAATGATTCTTGGAAACCTGTTGCCTAGTACATTTTCGGCGGCAGCATCTGCGCGCGAAGGCGTTTGTAGCGGCGCTTGACGGCAGCAGCGTGTTTACGCTTTCGTTCTGCGGTAGGCTTCTCGTAGAATTCGCGTGCACGCAGGTCGGTGAGCAGACCGGTTTTCTCGATGGCACGTTTGAAGCGGCGTAGCGCGACGTCAAACGGCTCGTTTTCTTTCAGTTTTACCAACATTTAATATTTCCTTGCAAATTGACTTTTATGGTTATGCCCGCCCGGGAAACGTTCACCCGTGGGTCTGAAGCTTATTGCTCCCGCACGAGCATTGACGTGAGGAAGCCCAATATAATAGCCAATCCTTGCAATTTCTGCAACATTTTCAAGTACCTACCGTGCTAATCCTGGGCATTGAATCCTCTTGCGACGAAACCGGTGTGGCCCTGTTCGACACCGAAGCGGGACTCCTTGGCAACCGACTGTTCTCGCAAGTCGAGATGCATGCTGCTTACGGCGGCGTGGTCCCCGAACTCGCGTCGCGCGACCACATCAAGCGCCTATTGCCTCTGCTAGACGAGGTTTTCAGCGAGAGTGGATGCTCACCTACGGCTCTTGATGCCGTTGCCGTGACGCAGGGCCCCGGGCTCGGCGGTGCGCTTTTGGTCGGCACCAGTGTGGCGGCGGCGTTGGGGTCGGCGCTTGGCATCCCCGTGCTCGGCATCCACCACCTCGAAGGCCATCTTCTGTCTCCGCTGCTGGCGGATCCGCGACCGGACTTCCCCTTTGTCGCCCTCCTCGTTTCCGGTGGACACTCACAGTTGATGGCCGTCGATGGCATCGGCAGCTATCGCTTGCTCGGCGAAACGCTCGACGACGCCGCTGGCGAAGCCTTTGACAAAACGGCGTCATTGCTCGGTCTCGGCTACCCGGGTGGTCCGGCACTCGCGGCACTCGCGGCACGTGGTAACGCAGATGTTTATAAGTTGCCTCGGCCGATGTTGCACTCGGGGGATCTCGACTTCAGCTTCAGTGGGCTAAAAACCGCCGTCATGACCCTAACCCAGAAGCTGCGGTCGGAAAACGCAACCCTGTCAGAAGCGGCACGCGCAGATTTGGCGGCGGCGTTCGAAGTGGCCGTTGTTGATGTCTTGACAGCCAAATGCCTCGCCGCATTGAAACACTCGGGCATGCGAAGGCTGGTCGTGGCTGGCGGGGTCAGCGCGAATCTTCGATTGCGCAATCGTCTCTCCACTGCCGTGCAGACGCGCGTTGGCGAAGTGTTCTATCCGCCAATTCACCTGTGTACTGACAACGGCGCGATGATCGCTTTTGCGGGTGCCATGCGCCTGACCAACGGGTCTCCTACCCGCGCATTCCCGCTCGGCGCGTTCAGCGTCAAGCCACGCTGGCCCTTGGCCGAAATCGACGCTGCGTAATCGGCCTTACGGGGCCTGCCGGTTGTACTTATCCTGGGCGGCAGAAAACGCTTCTTCGGCCTTCTTGACCGACTCCTCGAGCCCAACGATGCGCGCGTAATAGTCCTCTGTTCGTTGCGTCGAGTTGCCGCCAGCGCGCACCACAACGCGTACCTCGCCCTCTTTGGGATCTCTGCCTGTCTCCAGTGCTTTCTTCGCCTTTACTAAGCGTGCCTCAGCATCGTCGACCTTTTTCTGCAACTGATCCCGTTGCGCGATGCGGGCGTCGCCTCGCGCCTTGACATCCGAAAACTGCTGCTGGACTCCTTTACCGTCCTTGGTCTCCAGTTTGACGGTATTGCCGATCTTGTCAGCTATGGCAGTCCCAACCGCTTCCGCTTTTTCGCCAGCCTTCGGTACCCGGTCGGAGTAAGTGACCTTGCCGTCCTTGTCGGTGTACTTATATAGCGTCTCGGCGTCGGCCCATGTTGGGTAGATACTGGCGACAAACAATACCGAGGCCGTGACGTAGCCATAGCGCGCTCTAAACATAGCTGCTCTCCAATTCACCGGAAATCGGTGCGCCCTGTCCACCCGCAACAACACCGCAAACAAGACAGCGGGCATCCTGCTTGAAGCGGACCTCGCGCCAAGACATATCCAACGCTGAAAATAACCGCAAGCGACCGACACCAGACTCGCCGATACCCGTCAGCATCCGAATGGCCTCTGCCGCCTGCATTGCCCCGATTACACCGACCAACGGCGCGAACACGCCCATTACGCCGCAGCGATCTTCGTCAGCCTCCGCACCGTCCACCACATCGGGGAAAATACAGGCGTAGCAAGGCGATGTTGTATTGGCAAAATCAAAACAGGCGAGCTGTCCATCGAATCGAATTGCCGCACCCGATACCAATTTTTTTCGATGCGCCAGGCACGCGGCGTTGATGGTATGACGCGTCGCGAAGTTGTCGGTGCAATCAAGCACTAAATCGACGCCGCTGATCAGCGCATCCAGCGCCGCCCGATC
>JAYVUH010000103.1:0-2336 GCA_043788115.1 Burkholderiales bacterium | reverse complement strand
TCCCGGACGGTGCCGTACGTCTCAAAGGCAATTGCCGCACCGTTGGCTAAGATCGCCGCACGCTGCATGGCAGGCAAGTCGCTGGTTGAGCAGGGCTTCACTAAGGAAGTCGTTCCGACTTTCTTCTCTGTGAAGGAAGCAGTATTCCCGTTCATCAAATTCCCCGGCGTTGACGTCATTCTCGGCCCCGAAATGAAAAGTACCGGCGAGGTGATGGGTGTCGGCAAAACGTTTGCTGAAGCATTTGTCAAATCGCAACTCGGTGCAGGAATCAAGCTCCCTAGCGGCGGCAACGCATTCCTGTCGGTGCGCAATGCCGATAAGGTCAAAGTCGAAGAAGTTGCGCGTACCCTGATCGAAATCGGTTTCCGAATTTTTGCCACCAAAGGCACCGCCGCGCACTTGCGCAAAGCAGGTATAGACGTGACACCGATCAACAAAGTGCTTGAAGGTCGCCCGCACATCGTCGACATGGTCAAGAACCGCGAGATCGCGCTGATCATCAATACCGTCGAAGAAGACAAGCGTTCGATCCGCGACTCTTGGGCAATCCGCAACGCCGCACTGCAAGGGCGTGTAACCTACTACACCACGGTGGCCGGTGCGAAGGCCGCCTGCGTCGGCATGCAACACGCATCCGCCCTCACCGTTTACGATTTACAAACACTGCATCAACAGATTAAGGACGCCGCATGAGCAGTCTCGCCAAGGTTCCCCTCACCGTTCAAGGGGCAGAAGCCCTCAAGGTGGAATTGCACAAACTCAAGACCGTGGAGCGACCTGACGTCGTCAAGGCGATTTCGGAAGCACGCGCCCAGGGCGACCTTTCTGAGAACGCCGAATACGACGCTGCGAAGGAGCGCCAAGGCTTCATCGAAGGCCGGATCATCGAGCTCGAAGGTAAATTATCCGCTGCGCAAATCATCGATCCGAAAACGCTGGAAGACGATGGCCGTGTGGTGTTCGGCGTGCGCGTCGATCTTCAGGAGGTCGAAAGCGGTGAGAAGGTTTCGTACCAAATCGTTGGTGAAGATGAGGCCGATTTGAAGGTCTCAAAAATCTCGTTTTCCTCGCCGATTGCGCGCGCCATCATCGGCAAGTACGCCGGTGACATCGTCGAAGTACGTGCGCCGGGGGGCGTGAAAGACTTTGAAATCGTCGACGTCCACTATAGTTGAAAGTCTAATATAGACGGGGGCTTTGAGGCACAAATGGCCGGAAACGCGCGCCAGCGTTAGAGTTTATGCGAATACTCTTCACTGGATCATCTGGCCCTAAGGTGGCGTCGATCGTCGCCAGTACCCTTGCCAAGACACATCAGGTCGTCGGCATCGACCGTTCGCCTGGTAGGCATACGGAACATCTCATCGACATAACCACCATTCAGGACTGGTCTCCGTACCTCCGAGGGGTGGATGCTGTGGTGCACTTCGCCGCGTTGCACGCGCCGCATCGAGATACCCATTCTAGCGAAGCGTTCACTGTACTAAACGTCGATACGACTGCCCGTCTAATTGATTCAGCGGCCAAACACGGAGTTAGGCGATTCCTGCTAGCCAGCTCAACATCTGTCTATGGTCGAGCGATGCGACCGACCACCCAAGCTGTGTGGGTAACCGAAGCGCTAGTGCCGCAGCCCGAGGACATCTACGATGAGACAAAACTCGCGGCCGAGGCCCTTTGCGAACGCGCGTTTTCCGCAGGCCTCAAAACCTGCGCGTTGCGCTTCTCGCGTTCATTTCCTGAGCCACTCCCGTTGATGGCGCTATACCGCCTCTATCGAGGGGTTGATGCCCGCGATGTTGCGCAAGCCTTCGGATTGGCGCTAACCGCAACTCTGAGCAAATTCGAGGCGCTCAATATTTCTGCGCGGACTCCGTTTCAACAATCCGATTGCCCTGCGCTGTTCGTCAATGCACCGGACGTGCTGCGGCTTCGTGCGCCGATCTTTGTTGAGGCTTTCCACGCCCGCAGTTGGCCATTGCCGTCATCGATTGACCGCGTGTATGTCAGCGACCGAGCGAGCCAAGTGCTGGGCTACGCGCCAACGTGTGGGGCGGACGCATTGCTATGCGACTCATGCATTGGACAAGACAGTTTTCTCCGAACTGTCCCGTAGACGTGCTCGCGGCTGGTACGAAGCGGCAATTAGCACGCGCTCGAAATCATCGATCACTGACGACCACGACAAACGCGCGCCGACCGCTGCTGCATTTTCTTTGAGCATCGCCCAGTGCTGTGGGCTGCAGGCAAGCGACTGGGTTGCGGCGACAAACGCGTCCTCATTTCCGAATGCCGCGAGAGCTCCTGACACACCCTGGCGAATGTGTTGCCGT
>JAYVUH010000102.1:0-2157 GCA_043788115.1 Burkholderiales bacterium | reverse complement strand
GAAAGATACTCCAGATTGATCCACACCGGTGCCGCCTTTTTCATCGCCATCGAGGTCTGGTAGGACTCGGGCAACTCACAGGCGAAGGCCTCGATCACGATGTCGGCAGGTTGCGCCGAATCCGCGCTGCCATTCCAGCGCCGGACTTCGACGCCGGCGACAACCTGGGCGTCTTGGGTGGAATCGACCGTCGCGCACAAGCGCTCCAGGCTTTCGAGTTCATCGACCCAGAGACGGGCGGCGATGCCGTGTTCGGCCGCCAGCTGCCGCGCCAGACGCCAAGTGACGCCGATGTCGCCGTAGTTGTCGATGACCTTGCAGAAAATGTCCCAACGTTTTTTCATTTGGCTAATTAGAGCAGAACTCGTGATGTAATCAGGGGCATTCTCTGATCTGCGTTAAATCCACGTTGAATCGGCGTTCAAACCACCTCTCGCAGGCCTTTTACCTTTCATTTATCCGAAACATCCATTCGTCATGACTCCACAATTCATCCAGCGGGCCCGGAGTGGGACGAAGCGCGATCTGTTCCTCACCATCGGCTTGGGCGTGGCGCTGATTGTGGCCACGGTATTTGTCGCTTCGCGGTTCGTCAAGCCTGCGCCGCCAGACACGCTGATTATTTCTACTGGTGCGGTCGACGGTGCGTACCACGCGTTTGCGCAGCGTTATACCAAGGTGTTGGAACGGGTTGGCGTAACCCTGGTGCTAAAGCCCTCCAAAGGTTCGGTCGATAACCTGGCCCGTTTAAAAGACGACGCCGCTGCCGTAGATGCCGCCTTTGTACAGGGCGGGCTTGGTCTGCTGAATCTCAATCCACAGTTGCCACCGCCGGAAGAAACGCCGCTGTATTCGCTGGCCAATTTGTTTTACGAGCCGGTGTGGGTGTTTTACCGGAGCGCAAAAGAGATTGATGCGTTCGGAAGTTTGAAGGGGCTTCGCGTGGCGGTTGGCGCGCCGGGCAGCGGCACGCGCAAGGTGGCGCTGGAGCTACTCGGTGCCGCCGGCATCGAGGCGGGCAACACGACGATCTCGGATCAGGGTGGCAAGGCGGCGGGCGAACTGCTGGATCAAGGAAAGCTCGATGCCGTGTTTTTGATTGCGGCACCGGAAGCGCCCGTGGTTCAGGCATTGCTGGCCAATCGCAATTTGAAATTGATCAGCCTGGCGCAGGCCGACGGCTATGCGCGGCGCTTTCCGTACCTGACGCCGGTCACCCTCGCTGCCGGGGTTGCGGATTTGAAAAACAATATTCCGGCGCGGGACGTCAAGCTGCTTGCAGGCACCGCCAATCTGGTGATCCGGGAAGATCTGCATCCCGCCCTTGCCTACATGCTGCTCGAAGCGGTGGTTGAAACCCACGGCACACCGAGCTTGCTGCAGCGCCCCGGCGAGTTTCCCAACATCAAGGGTACTGATTTTCCGCTCGCTGCCGAAGCAAAGCGCTATTTCCAATCTGGCCGGCCTTTCCTGCAACGCTATTTGCCATTCTGGCTTGCCAATTTCATCGAGCGCATGCTGGTGTTGCTGATCCCGCTGGCCGCCGTGGTATATCCGGTAGTCAAGCTTTTGCCGGAGCTATTTTTCTGGCGCATTAAAAGCAAGATCTACAAGTGGTACGGCGAACTCAATTTTCTGGAACGTGATCTGGGCGCGATCGGGCAGGACGCAGCGGCGCGCACGAAATGTCTGAAGCGGCTCGACGAAATCGAGGGATTGGCGAGTGCACTCAGTGTGCCCCTCGCCTTGAGCGACCGCGTGTACACCCTGCGCGGGCACATCGAGTACGTGCGCCAGCGCCTCGGTGCGGCCGCGCCCGCCGCTGTGTAAATGGCGAACAACCGCCTGTACCAACGGTTTGGTGGATTTTTTGAGAGCTTGTGTAAGCCGCCGCTGATGCGTTGCTGGCCGGCTGGCTTGAGCTCTGACGCATGACCACGAGCCAATGAGCGGTTCCAGACGGCTCTTTTACGGCTGGGTGGTAGTTGGCAGCGCCCATCTGGTGCTGTTCACGATCTTCGGTTTGGCGTACTCGTTTTCGTCCTACTTCACGTCGTTGCAGGACGAATTCCAGGCGACGCGCGCGGCCACGTCGTTCGCGTTTTCGATCACCGTATTCGTTATGTTTCTGGTCGGCATATTTGCCGGCATCGTGGC
>JAYVUH010000101.1:0-2722 GCA_043788115.1 Burkholderiales bacterium | reverse complement strand
TCTGGTGCTGTGAAGCCGTTTTATATCGGCGAACTGGCCGCCAAGGGCTCGCTCTATTTGACCCGCCCCACCCTCGACACCTACACAGCAACGCGCGCCGATCTGGTCGCGACGGCCAACGAACTGTTCGATGTTGTGCTCAGTGGCAAGGTCAACATTGAAGTCAATCAGACCTACGCACTGGCGGACACCGCGCAGGCCCACCGCGACCTTGAAGCCCGCAAAACCACGGGTTCTACGGTGCTGCTACCATAGCGGCCTCGCCGGAGCTATTGGTCCTTGCGGCAGTCAGCAATAACGGCATTACCAAACTATAAATAGAGGAGCTCTTATGATTCGCAGAACACTCACCGCGGCGGCGGCAGTTGCATTGATGGTCGGCGTTGCGTCAGCGCAGACATTCCCGAACAAAACGATCAAATTGATCGTCCCATTTGCACCTGCGGGCACCACCGACATTGTCGCGCGGATCGTCGCCGACCAGCTCGGCAAGGAGCTCGGGCAGCCGGTGATCGTGGAGAACCGTGCGGGTGGTGGAGGTTCGATTGGCGCCAATGAGGTTGCCAAAGCCGCACCTGACGGTTACACCATCGGTGTGGCGACCGTCTCGACGATGGCGGTCAACCCGGCAGCCAACGCGAAGATCCCGTACAACAACCTGACAGACTTCATCCCTGTAACCAACATGGCCGCCGTGCCAAACCTGATCGCGGTAAATCCTTCGGTTCCGGCCAAGGACATGAAAGAATTCCTGGAGTTGTTGAAGAAGAATCCGGGCAAGTACAGCTTTGCCACTTCCGGTACCGCCGGCATCGGGCATATGATGGGCGAGTTGTTCCAGACCGCGACAGGCACCGATATGGTGCACATCCCCTATAAAGGTGCCGGCCCCGCCGTGCTTGACGTGATTGGCGGGCAGGTGCCTGTTTTGTTCGACAACATGCCATCGTCGAAAGCACAGATCGAGGCTGGTAAGCTGCGCCTGCTGGCCGTCGCAGCGCCGAAACGGCTTTCCTATTTCCCGAACGCCCCGACCTTTGCGGAACTGAACATGGCGGATGTGAACGATCCGGCTTGGTACGGGTTGGTATTGCCGGCCAAGACGCCCAAGGATATCGTCGACAAGATCGCCGCCGCCGCAGTAAAAGCGCTGGCCAACCCGGCAGTGAGGGAAAAGCTGGCGGCGCAAGGCGCGGAACCAGTGGGCAATACGCCGGCGCAGTTTGCGACACAGATCAAAGTCGAGTACGAAAAGATGAAGGCGCTGGTCATCAAGAAGGGCATCAAGCTCGATTGATTGTCGCGCGCCCCGTGCCCCCTCTATTGGCAGCCCGGTTTGAGACCGCTGGTGCGCGCGCTACACGGCGTTTCGCGATTAGTTGGGCGCTAGTGGGATTGAAACGCAAAAATATAGAGGGGCTGAATGTGGCAAAAGTCACTTGACAAAGACGCCGCTGGAGCCGAAATTAACATCAGATATCGCGAGTTAGGCGCAGTGCTTCAACCAGCAGCCCAAAGATGTCAAGGCGGCTCCTCATTAAGGGGTCATTTCGGAATCCGGGATTCGGTCCCGTGCAACAATTTGGAGGCAACATGTCTGAGAATCAAAAGAACCAAAAAAACGACGGCGAAATCAACGACTCGGCTTTGGATGCGGTATCCGGCGGTCAAGGCAAACAACCCGTCCAAGTTGAAGGGTTCACGGTAACGGCAACGCGTCTGAAGCCGAACCAAACCGCCGCCGCCCGCCCGATTGAAGGCATCACCGTTTCGGCAACCAAACTCAACGACAAGCCGAGTAGTCAGATTGCGTCGGCAGGCACCAACAAGAAACCCGTCTAGTCAGCGGTCGGTGATCGGCGGATCCACCTGCCGATCATGAGAGTTGTCTCTCAAGCAGCGCGGCAAATGGCCCCTGCTTTGATGCAAGCTGGTCGAAGGTACCTTGTTCAACCAGCTTGCCCTGTTCGAGCACAATAATCGCATCGGCATTACGCACGGTGCTGAGTCGGTGGGCGATCACCAATCTTGTACAGCTCAATTCGGACAACCCACGTTGCACCGCTGATTGCGTCAAATTGTCGAGCGCCGACGTCGCCTCATCCATCAGCAGGATGCGGGGTTGATGGACGACCGCTCGGGCAATGAGAATTCGTTGACGCTGGCCGCCCGACAGGGTACTGTCCCCATCACCAATCGTCGTGTACAGACCCATCGGCATACGCTCGATATCATCCTTGAGCCCCGCTATCCTCGCCGCCTCCCAAACCTGATCCACCGGCACACGGGCGGCGCCTACGATGTTTGAGTAAATGTCCCCCTGCCATAACTCGCCGCCTTGTAATACGGTGCCGATGCGCGCGCGCAGACGCCGTGTGTCAAGTCCACCGAGATCGTGCCCGTCGTAACAAATCGAACCCGCCGTTGGCGTTTCAAACCCCAGCAGCAACCGAATCAGCGTCGATTTCCCCGAGCCACTCGATCCAACCACCGCCACCATCGAGCCCGGGACGACCGTAAAACTCACCTCGTCGAGAACCTTGGGCCCCTCGGCATAACGAAATCCCAAATTGACAATTTCGATGCTGCCCAGCGGTTCGTGCTTCTCGTTACGTCTGCCACTTGCCTCGGGCAACGTCTCCACAATCGGGCGTGCACGCTCCCAAACCGGCAACAGCTCAACCAGATCTATCGCCGTCGTCATCAAGCCGTACAGCCCGCC
>JAYVUH010000100.1:0-2042 GCA_043788115.1 Burkholderiales bacterium | reverse complement strand
GCACCAAGGGCGGCCAGCAGGTAGAACAGGGGTATGGCAGCCGAAAGAGCTGCACGCCAGACAGGCAGATCGAAGAGCAGGGGTTGCATTGTGATGACCTCTATAGGTTGAACTGAGCGCGACTGTACTGAGGCCATTTACAGAAGTAAAATTCATTGATGTCTACATATCGTTCTTTTTTTAATATTGATTGACCGATGGCCCGCCTCAACTTTCACCACCTCCATTACGTCTGGGCTGTGGCCCGAGAGGGGCATCTGACACGCGCCGCAGGCCAGCTGAACGTGTCGCAGTCGGCCCTCTCGTCGCAAATCAAACAGCTTGAAGACCAGCTCGGGCGGCCGCTCTTCACACGCCAGGCCCGCACGCTTGAGCTGACTGAGGCAGGGCGTATTGCGCTGGCCTACGCAGACACCATCTTTACTGCCGGCAACGAGCTGGTGGCCACGCTGCGCGACGGCCATCGGCTTGAACGCCAGGTGCTGCGTATCGGCGCAGTGGCCACGTTGTCGCGCAACTTTCAGGAGAATTTCGTCAGGCCGCTGCTGCAACGCACGGACGTCGAACTGGTGCTGCACTCGGGTTCGCTGCCCGAGTTGCTGGCGCGCCTGTCGGTCCATACGGTTGACGTGGTGCTCAGCAACAGCCCGGTGCAGGCAGACGTCAACCACCCATGGCGGTGCAGGCGTGTCGCCCGCCAGCCGATCAGTCTGGTCGGCCGCCCACGCGCTGTTGGACAGGCCTTTCGCTACCCGCAGGAGTTGGCTGAGGTGCCGCTGCTACTGCCCGGTCGCGACAACGAGGTTCGAGCCGGCTTCGACCTGATGTGCGAGCAGGCCGGACTACGCTGCCGGGTGCTGGCCGAGGTAGACGACATGGCCATGATGCGCCTGCTGGCGCGTGATACGGACGTGGTCTCGCTGCTGCCAGCAGTGGTGGTGCGCGACGAGCTGCTAAGCGGGGTGCTGCAAGAATACGCGGTGGTTCCACACCTGTTCGAGAGCTTTTACGCCATCACGGTGCAGCGCCATTTCGAGCCACCGCTTCTGAAGGCGCTGCTACAGCGCGACGAGGCAGATGTGCTGGGCAAGGCTGGCATCACTGCAGGTATTGCGGAGGCTGCAATCTCAGAGGATCGGCTAACTGCTATGGATAACAGAGCGAGTGACTGATGACTGCTCGTCTTTCCAGTGGGGGTCAACAATGCTGCGTAAGCGGGTGCTCAAGTGCTGAGGCATAAGCAACTGCATTTCAACCGGTTCGCCAATGTTGAAACGGTCACGCTGGGCATCGATCAAAATCAAATCGACGTTATGTTTGCAAGCGCACAGATGCTTGCTGAATTTGATCTGATGATTCACATTCTTTCACAGAGAGTGTGCAGAAGGAATCCAACTGGGGGTGTCGTCATTCTCTGTTGCGCCCCAAACGGCGCAAATTCTTCAGCTCCTCGTCCGCTTTACACGCAATCAATTCATGTCCGAAACCGCAGATGCGCTCACACTCACTGCCACAGTGAATGAGAGAACTGGCCATCAGGGTCAATGCCATGCCGCCCGACATCGAGATAGACCTGAAGCGCAGGTTTCCTCATCAATCCTGCAAGCCGATCAAACTCAACGAGCTCCTGGCGGTGCTGAACTTGAGTCCGGGGAAACGGCGCGGTGATGCCAAGCGCCATGTGATGATCACCACCACCGATATTCTCAATGCCCGTATTTTGATCGTTGACGATCAAATAATGAATGTTCAATTGCTGGAACAACTGCTGGGTGAAATCGGCTATCAATGCGTTACGTCCACTATGGATCCGTATGCCGTATGCGAACTGCATCGCGCTAACCATTACGATCTGATTTTGCTGGATCTGAAGATGCCTGGCATGAATGGCTTCGAGGTCATGGAAGCCCTGAAGACGATCGAAACCGGCGGCTATCTTCCGATCCTCGTGATCACAGCCCAACCAGACCAAAAACTTCAGGCGCTGGCCTCTGGCGCGAAAGATTTCATCGCCAAACCTTTTGATCTGGTCGAACTCACGA